>DASZAA010000396.1:0-11985 GCA_035945615.1 Terriglobia bacterium | reverse complement strand
GCCGTGACCCAGCAACTCTTCTTGTGTAAATCGACGCCAAGGTATACCTTCATCGGGGGCTGCTCCTTTCGATTCAGATTGAGTCTTTGAACAACCCAATCCTACTCGAAATCAGCCGCCCCTTTTCATGGCATCATACATCGCGCCGTTTGCGATGTGTGCGACCCGCTAGTTTGCTCAGATCGCACACATGCCAAACAACGGCATGTGTGCGCCACCCACGTCGATCACCCGCGCCAGCATCCTGAAATCCGGCTCCCGCAACACCGCTCGCGTGCGGCGCAGGTTGCACGTCACAAAGAAATATCGATCCGATAAAACCAACCGCCGCAGGCGCGACATCGCACAGGCCTACAAGCCGCAGAGTTAAAAAACAACTCTGCGCTACTTGCTCCCGGCGGCAGTTTGCTTTGAATCCTGCTGGATTTCCCTGAGGAGACCTGTCTCCACGTCGAAAACAAAACCCCGTACCGGGACGTCTTTGGCGATCCAAGGATGTGATCTCACCTTCTTGAGCTGTTCCCGAGTGTTCTGCTCAGGGTCCTTGTAAGAGAAGAAGCGCATGGGAGCTGGTGACGAGTCGCCAGTTGAAACAGCGAGTCTCGCGTTCAGCTCATCGTCGGTGAATGTGGTGAATCCGCAGCCGGTGTGATTGAGGAGCAGAATCTCTCTCGACCCAAGCACTCGGGTGGAAACAACAAGCTCTCCGAGAACATCTTCGGTTACCGCCGGTCCGCCAGTTCGGATAACGTCGATATCGGCTTGCGGGAGCCCTAGGATTCCAGAGAGGTCTGAAAGGCGGGGATCCATACAGGTTACAACTGCGATTTTGGGGGCTGGGGGCTTCCCCATCGCTGGATCGTACTTCTTTGCATAGTTGCGGTTTGCTTCTAGCGCTTTGTCGATGATACTCATCATTGGCCTCCTTGCCGGTTTGGTGTGGGTTGCAAAAGAGCAGGTAGATTCTGGTGGTGACTCAGTATGAATTTTTTGAGTTCTTTCGATTCCAGAGACGGTTCCGTAAAAGCTCAACCAGGAGATAGCCGACAACCGAACCCGCAACCGCGATGATGAAGTTGGTCAGGGTAAAAATCTCCCGGATTGCCCAAGCAAGTCCGTTGACCCGTCCAAGGCCAGATCGGGTGAACTGTCCCATCAATAGGTTGCAATAGAAGAGGAATATTATAAATCCGGCCTCTACTATCGCCCTTACAGCAGATTTCTTCATCGTAACCGCTCACTACTCAGTGCTCTTCTTGTACGGCCCTCGCTTCTTGGCGACGAAAGCAGGAATGAGAGCGACGATATCAGCAATCGTCCAGAGCTTTAAGGAGCGTACCGCAAAATTCGCCCTATTTCACCTTCGCTGGAATGGCGCGCATCCTTGGTGTGTGCGGAGGCTGGAAAAACTTGGTCTGCCGCGAACCGTTCATCGTCCCTCCACGCATCGCGTGTGGCAGCGGCGCTTTTATGACCTCAACGTCCTGCGATATTCATAGCCTCATGATGCTAGCTAGACGCATCGATGACAGGCTGCGGTTAATTGGGGGAAGGCGTTTCTACGTGGTCAATAACAAGGACCTCGGCGGGCGCTTTGGTGGGTTTCAGCCTCAATCCGAGTTGCTTCTGTATCGCGGTGAACAGGCCCGGAGGCGCATCGGAAGTGTTGGCGGAGGGCGCGCCTGGATTGTTGGCCGCGGGGCCGTTGGCATTGTTGGCAGGGGGCGGGACTTTAACTCCCAGACCTCCGAACTGAGATTCATCGGACGTCCACTTCAGGGTGAAATCGTATCTTCCGGAGAGTCCTGTTTGATCCACCACGGGCCGATCGAGGACGGCGCTTTGCATCACGCCGGCAAAGTCCGTCATGTTTGCATTCCGTACATTCAACACCGCAGGCTGGATCCCGCTGAAAAACAGGCCGGGAAGGCCGTTCGGGTCACCTTGGCTTTTGGTCAGCTTTGGCCCATTCTTCCCAACGGTGATGGCGTAGACTGAGAGCTCTTGCTTTTCCTTGTGGAATTTGAGCTGAAAACGATCTGCCAACAACTTCTGAACCATGATCTTCCACTGGTGGTCGTTGGGTTGGCCCTCCCCAGCAGGTTCCGCCAGGAGATCGTATTTGTCGGTCCTCATCCAGGCCGGTCCACCAACGATTTGCTTTTGTTGAATCCCGTAGGTGAAAGTCATTATATCGTCGAGAGTCGTATGGTAAGTGGAAAACCGGCGGCCGTTTACCCGAAAATATTTGCCGGGTCTGCTTTCGGGCTTACTCGGTTTGATCGTAGCGACTTCAAAGGAAGGATTAGCGTTCGCCGGCATCGGTTTCAGGCGGGGCGGCGGAGGCGGAATCGTCCAGGCTGTTTCGGGGGTGGCGCGCGTGAGGTTCAGCGTTAACGGCTGCGGCCCCTGGGTCCAGGTCCCCGTAATGGCGGTCGCATCCCGATTTAGGTTTCCCTGGTAAGTGCCGCCAATCGCGGGGACGTTTATGGTTACGGCGGAGCCTTTCAGAGTGGCGCTGGCGGATATGCCTTGCCCGCCTTGATCGATGCTATACAAAACGGCTTGCAAGGCGTCAGTTTCGGTTACCAAGACCTTGATGACAGTCCGCAGATCTCTCCCCCCGGGGGTATGCAGTGTGCCCTGCCAGGTGCCAGTTATATTCTGAGCGAATAGCGCACTCCCCGATAACACGGCAAGAGCGAGCACCCACAGCACCAAACGCTTCATGACCGGTCTCCTGGCTAGCAGGGCCATTGTACTTTGTTTTCGACCGGCTAGATACTGGAACACGCTACTCAAGCAACGGAAAGGGGCGCACCGAGCAGTTGACTTAGGCGCTGGCCGGACGTATGCTGCGGAACAGCATCAGGGGCGAACGATTTTCCATTCAGATCATACACAGAAGAAATGAGAGTCGCTGTGTGTCATCAACTCTAACTTCAAAAGGAGGGAAGAAATGGCTACATCCACAGCTCAGCCACAGATCAACTCAGAACAGATGATGAATTTTGCTTTCAAGGTGGTCGGCGATCTTGCCGCTGCCATGTCCGGGCCGCTTCTCTACATCGGCGACCGGCTCGGTCTCTTCAAAGCACTCGCCGGGACTGGACCCGTCACAGTGGAGCAACTCGCAGCGGATCAGGGATTGAAGGAAAGATACGTAAGGGAGTGGGCGGCAGCCATGGTAGCCGCGGAATATCTCAAATACGACCCAACGACTCTAACGATTTCATTGCCGCCTGAACACGCCATGGTTTTGGCTCACGACGACAGCCCGGTATTTACGGGTGGCCTGGCCCAGATGATCCCGGATCACTACCGGGTGATACCGCAGATTATGCAATCCTTCAAAACCGGCGGCGGCGTGCCTTATACCGACTATTCCGAGGACACCTTTGTAGGCACGGAACGCCTCTTTCGGACGGGCTACCTCAACTTCATGGCCCAAACGTGGTTCCCAACAATGCCGGACGTGCTGAGCAAGCTCGAAGCGGGCGCCAAGGTGCTCGACGTCGGCTGCGGACGCGGCGCGGCGCTCCTCCAGATCGCTCCGAGGTTTCCCAAGTCACGGTTCACCGGGTATGACAATTACGCTCCTGGAATTGCCTACGCTAACGAAAACGCCAAAAAACACGGCCTCTCTGACCGGCTGAATTATGAAGTCCGGAGCGCCACTGATCTGCCGCAGACGAGCGATGCGGACCTTGTGATGACTTGCGATTGCCTCCATGACATGGTAGACCCCGAAGCCTGCGCGCGCTCTATCGCAGGGGCATTGAAGGCAGACGGCACATGGTTTTGCATCGAGCCTAACGTTGCCGACGCGCTCGAGCAAAACGTGAATCCGCTCGGCAAACTCTTCTATTCGGTGAGTACGCTGCAGTGTATGACGTGCTCACTCGCATACAACGGCGCCGGCTATGGTGCGGGGATGGGCGCGAACAACGTGCGCAAAGTAGCGGAAAAGGCCGGCTTTGCCCACTTCCGAAAGCTTGCGATCGAGAACCCGTTCAACCAGTTCTTTGAGATTCGCAAGGAAGCGGGTGAGGGGTCGTCGCGAGCTTAGCAGTAAGTAATCTTGGCCGAGGTTGCGACTCTGCGGTACAGCACCTCGTGTCACGAATCGGACGGTTCAGTCGCGGCGCGATGTCCGGGAAACTCATTGTTGTGTTCCTCGGCATCTACCAAGGCTTGCCGGGCGGCATCGTCTCCCGCCCGGAAGGGGCCTTTCCATCCCTCTAAGCCGTGCATCACGTTGGGGCAATAGGCGTAATAGGTTTTTGTGGTTGATGTGCTTATCATAAACTATAGGCCTCCCAACCCATCTCAAAATGCGGCGGCGCATTATTCGAAAACGCCCGCGCAATACGTACAACATTTAGATGTAGTGCCGCGTGGGGGCGAGTCAAGTTTTTGAACTCTTCGCTGCGCAGAGCTTGGCCGGCCGTTTGGAGGCGCTCAAGGTAAACTTTGGCGGAAGTCAGGATGAAGCAGATGGGATATTGTAAATTTGCGAATGGTGATTTGCGATTTCTGAATTCAGAAATAAAGCAAAAACCCGAAATTGGAAACTGTTAAGTTATTCTCGCTTATTCGCCAATCGCAAATCACCTTGAAAGCCTGCGGTATCTTGCCTATGGATTAGCCCGCGACAGCATTGAGCGCGGGGCTTAGCACGGCTTCGGCTGCTGCGCGCGCCGGCGCAGTGACTTCGGCGAGCATGGCGGCAACGTACCGGACTTGTTCCACGGTCATTTCGGGAAAGAGAGGCAGGCTGAAGCATTGTTCAGCAGCCCGCTCCGTGCAGGGCAGGGAGCCAGCGCGGTAGCCTAGCGCCGCGTAGGGCTTCTGCAGGTGCACGGGGCGAGGATAATGGATGGCGGTCTGCACGCCGCGCTTTTCAAGCTCTTGGCGCACATAGTCGCGGTCTTCCGCATATACCACAAAGAGATGGTAGACACTCTCGGAATGCGGGTTGTCCTCGGGCAGTTCCACTGCAGCCCCAGAGAGCAGATTGCGGTAAATGTGCGCCAGCGCCTGGCGCTTCGCCGTCCACTCATCCAGACGCTTGAGCTTGATTCGCAGCACCGCGCCCTGGAATCCGTCCATACGGTAGTTGTAGCCGACGTAGTCGTGGAAATACCGCTTGGACTGGCCGTGGTCGCGCAGCGACCGGGCAAGCTGGGCAAGCTGGTCGTCGTTTGTGGTCAAGGCGCCGCCCTCGCCGTAGGCGCCAAGGTTTTTGCCCGGATAAAAACTGAAGGCCGCCGCCAGCCCTACGCTGCCTACGCGCCGGCCTTTGTAGATAGCGCCGTGCGCCTGGCAGGCGTCCTCGATCACCGGGAGGCCGTGGCGCTGCGCAATCGCCATAATGGGATCAAGATCAGCAGGCCGGCCGTAGAGGTGCACGGGCAAAATGGCTTTCGTTCGGGGAGTGATGGCTTGCACGATCAGATCAGGATCGATATTCGCGGTTCGCGGGTCGATATCCACAAACACCGGCCGCGCGCCCGTGTAAGAGATTGCCTCTGCCGTAGCAATAAACGTGCTCGCGGTAGTGATGACCTCGTCGCCGGGTTCGACTCCGGCGCCCAGCAGCGCCAAATGCAGCGCGCTCGTGCCAGAATTCAGAGCCACGCAATGCTTCACGCCACAATAGGCGGCGAATTCCTGCTCGAATTGGGCGACCTCGTCGCCAAGAATGAACGAGGCATTTTGGCACACGCGGTCGAGCGCGAGCAGAACATCATCGCGCAGGCAGGCATACTGAGATTTCAGGTCAAAATAAGCTACTTTCATGCGTAATCCCCTCACATTGTGTAGTAAATGTTATTGCAGCCGATAAAGCTGACCCGCTGTTTGCCGATCCCGCAAGGCTTTCGAAAGAAGAACGGAAATTCGAGATGAGCCTATTGGCGGGGATGTTGGATATGCCGTCGGCAAGCGCGGCCATTGGAAGGAGGAAAATAATCAAGAGCACTACGAGCACAAATTGATTGATCCTCATCACGTCCCCTCGCTGAGTAATCGAATCCTTCCTGATCCAGGTATAAAATCACTGCGAAAATGTGTCAATGCGACTTAGGTACCACGGTTTGGAGACGAGGACGCCGCCGCTGCAAATATCCAATGGTGCTGTTACACACAGAGTAAATTGGCCTGTTAATGTTGTAGATACTTGACCTTCGGACAGGGTACATGGTATTTAAAGAATGCCGCAACGGTAGGCGGCGATTGAAACGGGGACCGCAACACACCGGCAATAAATTTTAAATTGAGCAGATAGCCGGGGGGCGAGACAGCGGGGTTTTGCGAGGTGCTCGAAGCGCACCCAACTCGCAAGGCGGTCTGGGTGGTTGGAAATTCCTCGCTTGGGGGCAACCGGCTAAATGTTTGTTTAATTCCTGACATTATTGGGATAGTAGGTGGTTGCGGGATTGTAATTGAACTTCAGTTGGACCCCTGGGAGGGGGAACCGCTGTGGGAATTTCATTGGCGTTACGGAGCGCCCCAATCGGCGCACCGCTTTCGTTGTTTGAGGTTCGGCACCGGGAACGCGTGCTGTGCGGCGCGCGTATCCTGCTCGCGATTTGCGCCATTTTGACCCTGCATTTTGACCCCATCCTGGCAGGACGTTATACCCTCACCGCGCATCTACTGCTCTTTCTGTACTTTGGTTACAGCTTGGCAGCCCTCTTCTTGGTGAATACCTATCGGGATTGCGGCCCTGGATTTCTTCTGTTGGTTCACGCCGCGGACATTCTTTGGCCTGCGCTCATCGCACTCTACACGGGCGGGCCCAACAGCCCTTTCCTGATCCTCTTTGCCATTCCGCTGGTGGCGTCCGCGTTCCGCTGGGGACTTCAGGAGACTTTAGGCACCGCGCTGGCAAGTGTCATCGTATTTCTCATGGAGGGCGCCTTCGTCACCTCCACTTGGGGACGTCCGTTTAATTTGCTGCGCGGAGAATTCCACTTCACCGTGTTTGCCCTGGAAATCATCAGCGTCCTGCTGCTGGGAGGGGTGCTGGGTCATTTAGCCGAAGGAGAAAAGAAGCTCCGCAGCGAGGCTTTCGCGATTAAGGAAATCGTTCAAAAGGCCGACCCGGAGGCGGACGTTAACGAGACGATAGAGGACATCCTCTCGGGGATATTACAGTTATTTGGCGCCGGCCGCGCCGTCTTAGCCCTGCGCAGCTCGGGAACGGCAAAGGGGCTGTTGTGGAGCGTAAATACCGCGGCGGAAGGCCGCGGCGCGCTTCATTTTAATGAAATGCGCGCGGACGAAATGGCACGTTATTTTTTCCCCATGCCGGGGCACAGTTGGTATCTGCAGAAAGCTCAGAGGGGGGAGCGGTTTCAGTTGCTTGCGCTCGACCGTGAGGGCCGCAGCCTGGAAAAAGTGTCGTGTGCTTTGCCCGGCGAATTATTTTCGGAGAATTCCTTTCGCACCATGCTGGCCACTACCTTCGCGCTGGGCAAAGAATGGTCCGGCCGGGTTTTCCTGTTCGATTTGCATAAGGCTTCGCGCCTGGCGGCCGATCTGCGTTTCTTCCGCGAATTAGTTGGAGAGGCTGCACCCGCGGTGCATGGCGTGTATCTCCTCCAGCGTTCGCGGTCCCGCGCCCGGACGAGCGAGCGCGCCCACGTGGCCCGTGACTTGCACGACGGCGTGATTCAATCTCTGATCGCGCTTGAAATGCGTGTGGACGGATTGAGGCGGCAGGCCATTGGTGTATCTCCCGACGCGGCGGCGCGGCTTGAAAGCGTCAGGGGTCTTTTGCGGGAAGAAGTGGTTAATCTGCGGGACCTGATGCAGCAGCTTCAATCGGACGACGTGGCGCCCCCAAATCTGGGAGCATATGTCTCGGAAATCCTCAATAAGTTCCGGCGCGAAACGGGCATTGACGCGACTTGCGCGCTGCGCGATGGCACGGCGCAGTTTTCGCCGCGCGTTTCACGCGAGGTTGTGAAGATCGTGCATGAAGCGCTGACAAACGTGCGAAAACACAGCGGGGCCACGCGCGTCCACGTGGGCCTGGAGCCCGAGGACGCACGGTGGAAGTTGATGATTGAGGATGACGGAAAGGGCTTTGAGTTTTCAGGCCGGTTGTCTCAGGCTGATCTGGACGCCTCATGCCAGGGGCCGCGCGTGATTGGGGAGCGCGTGCGGACGATCAAGGGCGACCTAGCCATCGAATCGCGCGGCGGTCAAGGCTCGCGCCTCGAAATCCGTTTTTCGCCGAAGGGTTATGGATAGAACAGCGGGTCCTTTTGATATAGTGATTGTTGACGATCATCCTACCTTTCGCTTTGGCCTGAGAAAGCTGCTTGATTCTGACCCCGGCATGAGGGTGGTGGGCGAGGCAGCAGATGAAGCCGAAGCCATCCGTTTGGTGCGCGAACTAAGACCGCATATCCTTTTGCTCGACCTTGTTTTGCGGCATCAGTCTGGCCTCGACGTGCTGCGCGATCTTGCAGCTGCGGGCAACCACGCGCGAACTATTATTTTAACGGCAGCCATCGAAAAAGCCGAGATCGCCCAAGCCTTGCAGCTTGGCGCGCGCGGAATTGTGCTCAAGGAATCGGCGACGGAACTTATTATTGAGAGTATCCATAGCGTGATGAAAGGGCAATATTGGGTAGGCCGCGAAAATATGTCCGACGTCGTGCACCTGCTCAACCGCCTTTTGCCTCGCACGGGAGCCAAGAATGCACGACAGAACTTTGGTCTCACCCCCCGCGAGATGGAGGTTGTTACGGCAATTGTCGCGGGATATAGCAATAAGGAAATCGCTCACAAGTTTACCCTCAGCGAACAGACCGTCAAGCACCACATCACCAACATTTTCGACAAGCTTGGCGTCTCCAACCGCATGGAGCTCACGCTTTTCGCCGTCAGTCACCACCTGATTGATCAATTCTGAGAGCGGCTTGGCTTTGCCAGCGCAAGGGCGAACCATTGCCATCCTTCTAACCCGGTCTCGCGCCAGTTTGTCTTCGCGCGCGAAGTATCGGCAATACGAGAACAGTTAATGGCACCAAGTAGTGCCATGGTTCTAGCACTTGCGGGCCATTGTGACTGCCTGAAAAGCGGTTAGAGTAGATGTTGTGCAAGATACAGGAGGGGGAAAAGATCCGAAGCAAGTCATGGTGAGGGATCCTCTCACCGTTCCCGAGCTTGAAAAGCAGACGAACAACAAGGTCCGCGCTCAGCGGTTTATTCTGCAAGTGCCGCTACGCTATCGTGCAACGGGCGACGATTTGTGGCGGCGCGGAGAGACGGAAAATATCAGCAGTTCTGGCTTGTTGTTCACCGGAGAGCATTTTGTGAAATCCAACGCTCTAGTCGAGATCTGCTTGAGGATGCCCGTCGTCACGGCAGGGATCGCTGCGGAGGTTGTCTGCCGGTGTGTTATTGTGCGTGCAGTGCATCAACGTGACGTGGATCATCCGCCGGTGCTGGCCGCCAAAATTTTGCATTTTCGCCTGGTTCGTCCGTAGCGGTAAAGCGATTGATTCGCGCACCAGTGAAAGACAATTTGCCCGGAGACTGTAAGTCACAGGGCGAAGCTGCCTCTATCTTCATGAATCGGATACGCGCCATCAGTGAGCCATAACCGTTTAACTTTGGGCGCCCCATTGGCAGATCATCGGGCGAAGGGCAACAAGGGTTCTGCGCAGCGGGCGCAACGGTTCGCGGTGGAGATTCCTATTCGCTACCGCGAGAAGGGCAACACTGACTGGCAGGAGGGAACGACGGTGAACATCAGCGCGTCGGGCATTTTATTCCGGTCTAAGCAATCATGGCGGCCACAAACTGTCCTCGATGTTGCGCTGACTCTTCCGGTGGCGATTTCGGGAGAGAGTCCTGCTGAAATCGGATGCCAGGGGCATGTCGTTCGCAAAGCAACAGGTTCAGGCAACTCCAAAGCGCTGCTGCTTGCGGTTTCAATCGCGCGCTACCGATTTGTCCATAAGCCGCGTGTCCGGGCTGCCGCGGATAGAAGCTAGTTGCCCGGTAGACGTCGTCAACGAAATCTGTGCGCTGCCTGCGGCTTTTAGGTCGTTGCGGCCACGGCTGTCGAGCGACGACGGTTTTTATAGTAGTTTGCGAGGCTCTCACGGCGATGGCATTCGCGCCGGTGCGCCTTTGCAAACCATCCATCCAAGCAAGGCTTACGGGAGGGGGAAAAACAACCTGTAAGTCACAGGGCGGAGCTATGCTAATACCCAACGACCCCTTTGCGGAAAGCTTTCTCGAAGATAACGCGTGGTATGCGCTTTATACCCGGCATCAGCATGAAAAAATGGTCGCGGATCTCTTATTCAAGAAGGACTTCAATGTCTTCTTGCCGCAATATGAAACCACCCATCGGTGGAAAGACCGGCTTAAGAAACTATCTCTGCCTTTGTTTCCCTCGTATGTTTTTGTGAAGGGCGGCCTCGACCGTCAGTTACAGATAATGATGACTCCCGGTGTCTATTCGATTGTGGCAAACGCCGGCCGGGCTGCCGCAATTCCAGAAGAACAAATTGATGCGGTCAAGCGTATGGTTGATGGGAGTCTTCGCGTTGAACCTCATCCGTTTTTAAAGTGTGGCGACCGGGTGCGGGTCACGTCGGGCCCGCTTAAGGACATCGAAGGCGTTCTGGTCCGCAAAAAAAACCTTACCCGGCTCGTTCTTTCGATCGAGATGCTGATGAAGTCGGTCGCGGTTGAGATCGACGCGTGGATGGTCGAGCGGATTAGTAGTGATAAACCATTATTAGCTGCCAACGGCATGATCCAGAACCTTCCAGCGGCGTACTGAAGACGACCAAGGTCATCAAAACCGGTGCTTCCCAACTCTTGCCTTGAGAGCTCTTTTTTCCAGTGACAAATTAGGTGCGGAGAGACGGCCCAGTGAACGACCGTGTTCGCTGGCTGACACCGCGCGCGAAGTCGTGTCTGAAAACACCTTCACCAGACTCTTGTGTCTTGAGCGAAGGCGCGCCGAACGATCTCAAAAACCATTCCTTTTGATGCTCGTAAATACCAGCGAGCTCTCGCTGGAAAATGGTGAGGCAGACGACGCCGTTCTGAATAAAATTCTTTGCACTGTTCTGTCGTCGATCCGGGAAACAGATATCAGCGGATGGTACGAAGACCGGCTTGCGCTAGGCACGATACTGACGGAAATCCCGCTCGCTAATCTCTCCGGGGCTGTTAGCGCAATTTACGCCAAGTTGAATGCCGCATTGCTTCAAACGCTCAGCCTCGCCCAGGTCAACAAGCTTCGCTTCTCTTTTCATGTGTTCCCGGAAACGCCGCAAGCTGGCACTACTTGGCTTATGCCGGCAGATTTGAAGCTGTACCCAGATGTGCTGGAACGTGACACGTCAAAAAAGCCGGCTCTCATCGTCAAACGGTCGATTGATTTCGTGGCTAGCCTCGCTTTGCTGGCGTTGGCATCGCCATTGATGGTTGTGATCGCGGCGGCGATCAAGCTAACTTCGCGCGGTCCTGTTTTGTTCCGGCAGGAGCGGCTGGGCCAGTACGGGCGCCCGTTCACATTCCTGAAGTTCAGAAGCATGTTCGTCAACAACGATCCGGCCATCCACCGGGAGTATATAAAGCAATTTATAGCAGGAACGGCCGACCAACACCCCGCAAATGGGAACGGGTCAAATGTTTACAAGCTCACCCAGGATCCGAGGATCACCCGCGTTGGAAGGATACTAAGAAAGACGAGTTTGGACGAGCTGCCACAGCTCTTTAATGTGTTAATCGGCCAGATGTCACTTGTTGGCCCGCGGCCACCAGTACCTTACGAGTTTGTCGCGTACGAAATCTGGCACCGGCGACGGCTGCTCGAGGCAAGGCCTGGCATTACAGGCTTATGGCAGGTCAGCGGGCGCAGCCAGACCAAGTTTGATGAGATGGTCCGGCTTGATCTCAAATATGCAAAGTCTTGGTCTCTATTGCTTGACTTCAAAATCA
>DASZAA010000395.1:0-3990 GCA_035945615.1 Terriglobia bacterium | reverse complement strand
CGGCACGACCGTCAATATTCAATCCCTGATGGGCGTGCTGATGATGACAGGCATGGTGGTGTCCAACACCATTCTTATCGTTGACTTTGCCAAGCGCCTGCAAACCGAGGAGAAGAAGCCCGCGCGGGAAGCGGTAGCTCTATCCTGTCGCATCCGGCTGCGGCCCATCCTGATGACCTCGCTAGCTACGATTGTGGGCCTTTTGCCGATGGCCTTTAAGCTCGAAGCCGGCAGCGCCGCCTACGCGCCGCTCGCCGTATCGATCATCGGCGGCGTCGCCGTTTCCGTTGTCCTCAGTATTTTTCTGATTCCTGCCGCCTATCTTCTGGTTTACGACAGGCCGGAATCGCACGCTGACCTGGTTGGCGACTAATCCTTATAAATTTCGGAGCCGCCATTTGCATCGGAAGGCGCAGTCAATTTGGACAGCATTGCCCAGAGACCGCCGCGTCAGCGGTAAATAGATGATCTGGGCCTGGAGTTGAACTTATGAAACGCTGCTTCATTTTTGCGATTTATATATTCATGTGCACGCCTGCCTTACTGGCAGCCCAAACGGGTCCCACTTTGAGCCTCCAACAAGCTGAGCAGACCGCGCTGAGCAACCACCCGGCTATTTTCTCAGCCCAAGCCAATGCCTTGGCGTCAAACCAGATTGTGCGCGAGGCCCGCTCCAGCTACTTCCCCACGATCTCAGCCGATGTTACCGCTTCGGTGGCAGACCGCGATAGCCGCCTTGCAGCGGGCTTCCTTTCCAACTCGCGTCTCATCAACCGTTTTGCTCAGGGTATGACGATTGACCAGCTCATTACTGATTCCGGACGAACTAAAAACCTCATAGCCAGTTCACGCCTCAGCGCGCAGGCCGCCAATGCCAACACGCAGGCGACACGCGAGGAAGTGTTGGTGAGCGTAGATCAGGCTTACTTTGAAGTCCTGCGCGCGCAAGCCCTGCTGCGCGTGGCGAAGGAAACGATCGATGAGCGGCAAGTGGTAATGGACCAGGTCTCAGCGATGGTTCAGAACAAGCTGAAATCCAACCTCGATCTTAGTTTCGCCAATGTCAATCTGGCCCAAGCGAAACTGCTCCGCATTCAGGCGCAGGATAACCTGAAGATCGCCCAAGCGCAGCTCACACGCGCTATGGGTCTTGGAACGCCCCGGCTCTACACGCTGGTAAACCAGCCGATGCCCCCTGCCCTGCCCTCTACAGCGGCGCCGCTCGTGATGGAGGCCTTGCAGAAACGTCCCGAAATTACGGCACTTACGCTCAACCGGCAGTCGGCGTACAAATTCGAGCGCGCCGAAAAGGATTTGTCCCTCCCTACCATCGCCGCGGTGGGCGTGGCCGGTTACGTTCCCGATGTCGAGCAACTCACTTTGCCACGAATCATTCCCAATCATTACGAGGCTGCGGGCGTCGATATCCAAGTCCCGGTTTTTAACGGCCATCTCTTCGCCGCGCGCCGTCAGGCCGCGATGTTCAAAGCGCGGGCGGCGGACGACGATCTGCGCAACACGCAGCAGCGGATTGCCCGCGACGTTCGCGTGGCCTGGGCCAATGCAGTCACTTCCTACCAGCAAATCGGAGTTGCCAATCAACTCCTCAGCCAGGCCAAGCTGGCGTTATCGCTGGCGCAGGGCAGATATAATCTTGGCCTTGGTTCGATTGTTGAGCTTTCCCAGGCCCAGTTGAGCGAAACTCAGGCCGAAATTCAGGATGTGAACGCCCGCTACGATTTTCAAAGCCGGAACGCCGAATTACAGTACGAAATGGGGGTTCTCAGGTAGCCTCTCGCCTTATCGAATCTTGCCCAGGAAGCCTTAGCAAGCTTTGTTATAATAGCCATTTCTTTTGGTCGAGCGAAAAGAGGCTGTGTCATGAGACGAATTCCTTTCCTGCCCATGATTGCCCTTGCTGTCGCCGCCGGCTTGTTTGCGGCGGCCTCCACACCTCCAGGGCCTGCCACGGACGGCACTCTCCCGGCGCTTACAGCAATCGCGGGGCGCGGCATGATGCAATCCGAGGCAGTAAGTGATCTTGAATACCTCAGCGACTACATCGGTCCGCGACTCACCGGCACGCCGGGAGCGGAGCGTGCCGTCCAGTGGGGCGTCGAGCGGATGAAGACGATTGGACTTGAGAACGTGCATACGGAAAGCTACCCGGTGTTTCTTGGATGGACGCGCGGTCCCGCCTCAGCAGAAGTTCTCTCGCCTATTCATCACATGCTGAATGTGGACTCGATGGGCTGGGTAGGCTCGACGCCTAATGGCGGGATGACTGCAAACGCGGTGGCGGTGAACCTTTACGAGTTAGACAAGGAAATGAAGGACAACTCCGGCGAATGGGCGGGCAAAGTCCTGGTGATGGTGACCAAAGGAGAGGCCCCGAAGGATGGAATGAGCCTCTTCGTGAAATTCGGCGACTTTCTCGAGGCTGCATACAAGGCGCGCGCGGTCGCGGTGATTGGCGGCCAAGGCGGCCAGCTTGCGGCGGGAATGAACATCACCCACACCGGCATTCTGGGATTTGCAAAATATTACGATATTCCCGTCCTCAGCATGACAAGGGAAGACCAGGAGCAGATTAACCGGTTCCTCGATCAGGGCAAAACGGTTCGGCTTCATATCGACGTTGAGAATCACGTCACGTCCGGGCCGGTTGAGGCGGCAAATGTGGTTGGAGAAATCAGAGGAACGGAGCACCCGGAACAGATTGTAGTGGCCGGCGCGCACCTGGACTCGTGGGATCTCGCTGAGGGCGCTACTGACAATGGCGTGGGCGTCGCCTGCGTGCTCGAAGCGGCTCGCGCGATCCTGCAGAGCGGCTATAAGCCGCGCCGCACGATAAGATTTGTGTTGTACACCGGCGAAGAGCAAGGGCTGCTCGGCTCGCTCGCCTACGCCAAGGCGCACCAGGATGAGGCTGCAAACACGGTGGCGGCCCTCACGCTGGACAACGGGCAAGGTCCGGTGACGAACCTTGACATGGGCGGGCGAAAGGATTTAATTCCCGCGGTTGAGCAGTTCACCAAATCTGTGGCCGCGTTCGGCAAAATCACCGTGGATGACAAGGCAGAATTTGATACCGACACAGGACCCTTTATTCTTCAAGGGCTTCCTGGGATCAATATGGGCCAGAACTCGCCTAACTACAGATACACGCATCATTCCCCAGTGGATACGTTCGACCACGTGAACGAAGATGTGCTCGACCGCGATGCGACAATGTTGGCGCTGACGGCTTATTGGATTGCCACCCGCCCCGATCGCCTGGCGTCGCCTTGGCCGCCTGAAAAAACGGCCAAAATGCTGGTCGATCAGAAGGCGGATAAGCTGCTCAAAGCTTTCGGTTTGTGGACTTTCGGCAATCTTCCATAAGTTTGCGACGATCATTGGCTGTAGCGGCGGCCTCTGGCCGCCGGATTTTAAGTGTAAGGGCCGGCAGCCAGCGGCTGACGCTACAGAATCAGGCGCCGCCGACTTATGGCGTCGCGTATAGAGGCCTGAATGCCCAGAAAAAAAGCGGCGGCAAAGGCCGCGCCCAAGAAAACTGCGCCGATGGAGTCGCAACGGCCGGAAGTCACCTCCAAACCTGAGCTGGCCTATAAGAACCAGCAATTTCTTACCTCCGCCGATGCGAGGACCATCCGCATTCTGTCGGAGTACTTGGAACCCCAAATACAACTGCGGAAGGCGGGCGTCCAGAATACGGTTGTCTTCTTCGGATCGGCGCGCATCCATCCGCGCGAGATTGCGCTTGAAAGACTGAAGGCGCTCGAGAGCCAGTCCGGCCGCCCCGGGGACGTTCCCAATGCCGAGGACCTGCGCGCCGCCAAGATGGCAGTCGAAATGTCCCGCTATTATGAAGAGGCTCGCCGCCTGTCGTTTCTGATTACGCAATGGTCAAAGAGCCTGAATCGAGGCAGCGGCTTTCTGGTGGTCTGTTCGGGCGGCGGCCCGGGGATTATGGAGGCGGCTAACCGG
>DASZAA010000394.1:0-19381 GCA_035945615.1 Terriglobia bacterium | reverse complement strand
GCCGTGACCCAGCAACTCTTCTTGTGTAAATCGACGCCAAGGTATACCTTCATCGGGGGCTGCTCCTTTCGATTCAGATTGAGTCTTTGAACAACCCAATCCTACTCGAAATCAGCCGCCCCTTTTCATGGCATCATACATGGCGCTGGTTGGCATGTATGCGAACGCTGCGCAATCAGGCAATGTGGTCCATTGCCAGTAGGCATGAGTCTCGGAAGGTAATGAAATCGGAAGGTTCGCTGGCTGGCGCACGGCGGGCCGCCTTTGCCATGTGCATGGTGTCCTAACGATCGCACACATCGCAAAACGCGCGATGTGTGCGCCATAAATCTCCTGCGCCTCCTCCATCGTATGCTCCGTTTGCACATGCATAGCTCGGTTTCGCCATGCAACCTTTACAGCATGGAGATGAGTAGAAGCGTTTGCAAGCAAGTCGACAGAGCCTTTGAACTGACGTTTATCGTATGGAGTTTTTAGCTCAGAGTCTATCTTTGCAATGATCGGCTCCCAGTTGGGTCTCGAATCGCTTACCCCGAGCGCACGGCCAATCGCTTGCAGCCCAAATTCGGTGACGCGCATCAAGTGGAAAACACACGCGGTAGCTCTCTCAGTTGCATAGCATTTTCCGGCTTCATCCATGTCGAACACTGCGTCAGGGAAACGGTCGGCGACTGTTGACTTGAATTGATTGTCGGAAAAATAGCGAGCCTCATCTGGACTCATAAGAAATACCCAGCGCGCTGCTAATTCATCGGTGAGACGAATTTGTACTTCCATCACATCTCTTGCGAGGTGCACATAATTGACATGGTCGGAACCATTTACAAATATATCCTTCAGCCTTCTAATCTGGGCCAAAGTGCTGTGAAGTGCCAACTTTTCACAGAGCCGCTCCAGATTTCCTAGTTCACCAGCGATAACGCTCCATGACTGGCTCACAGGTATAGCACCGTTGTTTACTTGCGCGTATATCTGGCCCATCAGACTGGAAGCCCTGCAAAAATCTTCAGCCGGAAATCGCAGCATAGCTAAAAGACTCCATTTTTCTTTTATGGGCACTTGCACGAGGACTTCTTCTCTCTTTCCTCGGCAAAATTGCCTCACCTCAGCCGAACGTACTACAGTAGATGAGTCAAGTCGATTATTGCCCTACTTAGCTCTGGGAAGCCAGCCACGCAAATATCAAGAGAGGTAGCCATCTCTGAAATGGCGATCCCGCAGGTGGCGGATACATGCCGCTGGTTGGCATGTGTGCGAACGCTGCGCAATCAGGCAATGTGGTCCATTGCCAGCAGGCATGAGTCTCGGAAGGTAATGGAATCGGAAGGTTCGCCGGCTGGCGCACGGCGGGCCGCCTTTGCCATGTGCATGATGTCACGACGATCGCACACATCGCAAAATGCTCGATGTAATGCGCCACCCACGACAACTCGTACGATCAGGTATTGATGAGAAAGGAGGCCTCGAACATGAAGCCTAATGAACCCAGCCGCACAGCCCTGATAATTGCCCGCCAACGAGCTGCTCATCAGGTGCTCGATCATGGCTCAATCCTCTATGACCCATTTGCCATGAAGATTCTTCGTGAAGACGAAAAGGACGTGCTTCAATTTGCGAACGAACACCCCTTGGCCAGCATTGGACGTCTAATCACCACCGCGCGAAGCCGGATTGCGGAAGATGCTTTGTCAAAAGCTGTCGAAGGAGGGATTCGGCAGATCGTTGTCCTTGGCGCTGGACTCGACACTTTCGCTCTCCGGAATCCCCATGGCGCACGCCAGATCCGTATCTATGAGGTGGACCACCCCGCGACGCAGGCATGGAAACGCCAGCGCTTAGCTGAAGCCCAAATCGCACTTCCGCCATGGCTTATTCTCGCGCCAGTCGATTTCGAGCGGGACGATGTGGGAGAGAAGCTCGCCGCCGCAGGCTTTCAGCAGAACTCGCCCGCGTTTTTCACTTGGCTCGGGGTTGTGCCATATCTGACACAGGACGCTATCGGCCGCACTCTGGACTACATGGCATCAATCCAGAACTCGGAGGTGGTGTTCGACTACCTGGAACCTCCCCAGGCATCCTCAGAAGAGCTAAGGCAATTAGAAAAGGAGCGGACCGAACACCTTGAGAAAATTGATGAACATTCGGTCAGCCGTTTCGAGCCGGCAGGCATTGCAACGATTCTTCGCTCGCACGGATTTTGTGCCATCGAAGACATCAATTTCCAGGAGATCGCGTCCAGGTTCGGCCGCGCCGTTCAAGGACTCGCGCCCGGACACCTTGGCGTTCATGTTGTCCACGCTAAGCACTAATTAAACGCGGTCATCTGCTTTCACGCTCTAAGCAGCCTCCAGCCAAGCGTCAGCACGCCGCGCAGGCCGAAGGCCGCAGGTGTTGCAGCGCCGAGATGCACGGCGAGCAGCCTGGAGAACAGCCACGGCTCATCGGCAAGTCCGTGGAGTGCCCGGCGTTGAAGCCCCGGATGACGGTCAAGCGCAAGCATCAGCCTGGCCATGAGCGAAGGTGTACTCATGATCTTGCGATGGGCTGCCTGGTAAAGCGCGAGGTCGTTTCGTTCGATGGCTTGCGCGAGGGCGACCGCCTGCTGGAAACTCAAACAGAGGCCGTCTCCGGTGATGGCATCCACGGAACCGGACGCATCGCCCACCAACGCAGTGTGGCCCCGGTAAACGGCACGAAGGCTGCGGCTGACGGTGATGCCGCCTCGTTCAGACGACGTGGGCATGGCGTCTTTCAAGCGGCGGGCAACCTCGGGGAAAAGTGGAAGCTGGTTGGCCACGCGCGCTTGCGGGTGCCGCGTGAGCAGGGCAATGCACACCTCAGTTGGACCGACTGGAGTAACGAACATCTGGCCGTGCTCGCCCCAATAAACTTCCACCGAGTCCGACCAAGGCTCAGTGTGGTAATGCCGCCGAAAGCCAAACCGAGTAGCAACCGGGCGCGCGCGGCCGAGGCCAGCCCATCGCCGCACTTGCGAATTTTGCCCATCCGCGCCCACAAGCCACCGGCACTGCACGGGGCGGCCGCCGACCGAAACCGGCTCGCCTGCGTGGGCGCGTAATTGCGCTCCCCAGAGCATGACGACGCCCGCTTCCGTGGCGCGATGGAGCAGCGCGCGATAAAGCGCCGTTCGGCGGATACCAGCGCCGCGACCGCACGGGAAGGCGGCCTCGACAGCAACTGGGCTGCTGAGGAAGCGAATTCCTCGCAGAGAAAAGGAAGCGCGCGGATCAATCGCAACGCCAAGCGCGGTGAGCGCGCGAATGCCCTCCGGCATCACACCTTCTCCGCAGGCTTTATCGATGGGGGGATGCGCAGGATCAGCGATAGCAACTTCAAAACCTTTTTGGCGCAGCGCAATGGCCGCAGCGAGGCCGGCGGGCCCGGCGCCCGCTATCAATACGTCCATTTTCAAGGCGCGAGGGTTTACTTCTACCATCTGAGTAAAACCAATTCCGAGCAGAAACCGGGGCCCATCGCGGCCAGCAGACTCCACGTTCCAGGTTCAGGGCGGCGATGCAGCATCACTTCTTCAAGGACGGCCAGGACCGAGGCCGACGACAGATTGCCCGTCTTGCGGAGGCATTGCCACGAGGCGTCGAGCGCACCTTCCGGAAGTTCCAGCGCGGCGGATGTAGCCTCGAGCACCTTGGGGCCGCCGGTATGAAGAATCCACGAGCCAATCTGCGATTTGGTAAGGTCTTGGTCGGCGAGGAAGCACTTAACATCGCTCGCCAAGTGGCGCTCCACCATCAAGGGCACGTCAGCGGAGAGCACGATCTTAAAGCCGTCGTTGCAAATGTCCCAACCCATGACGTATTCGGAATCAGGATAAAAGACGGAACGGGTGGCAACGACTTCCGGGCCGTCCGCCTCCAGATCGTCTCCGGTGACCAGAACCGCGGCCGCGCCATCTCCGAAGAGCACAGAAGAGATCACGTTGGCCACGGAGAGATCCTTCATCATCAGGGTAAGCGAGCATAACTCGACCGAAAGCAGGGCAGCTACTTGGCCAGGATAAGCCTTCACATAGTCCGCCGCGCGCGCGATGCCCGCCGCGCCTGCCACGCAACCGAGACCGAAAACCGGCACGCGCTTGACGTGCGGCGAAAGGCCCATTCGGTTGACTAATCGCGCGTCGAGCGACGGGTTGGCGATGCCGGTAATCGAAACGGTAAAGAGCGCATGAATGTCGCGCGCCGCGAGTCCGGCGCGCGAAAGAGCGCGGCAAAGGGCCTGTTTACCGAGATCCTGGGCGCATTCAATCCATGCCGTATTCGCGTCGCCCCAGCCGCCAAGGCGGTCATAGGCGTCCATTGGGAGGGCGAGATGACGGCCGTCGACACCCGCTCGTGTCCGAAGGCGGTCCAGCATTTGAGGATGCTCCAGCCTGTTTCCCCAGCGCAGCTTGAGCGCATCGATGAGAACTTCCTGGCTGTAGTAATGCTTCGGATACGCGCTGGCGACGCCTGCAATTTTCATAGTGTGGCCTGCACAAACAACCGCTCGTTTCCCGGTTTCATTGCAGTCGTGCCAGTTCCTGAGCGTACAAAGGATTTCCGGGAAAATCCCGCGCCAACCCTCTAAGCAATTCCTTGGCCTTGCTCGGGTCCTTATCGCGCAGAGCGGCGACGGCAAGCAGCAGTCGCGCATAGGGGCGCAGAAAATGGCCCTTTTCGGCGGTCAACTGCAACTCTTGAATCCCGCGCGCGCGATCCGTTTCCGCGCCGTAGAGCCTCAGCACCCAGCGCACGGGCGCGCGGTTAAGGCTGAGAAGATAATTCTCGGCTCCAGATGCAAGATAGGCGTCGTAGCAGCTCGGGTCCACCCGCAGTAATTGATCTGCCAGCGTTGCCGCGCGCTTCATCATGCTCAAGGAGGCTAGATCGCGGCCTTCAATTAGTGCCAGATAATCGGCGCGCAATCCTTCGTCCAGAACTTTTGCCAGCAGCGCATTGGTATCTGCCGGGGCCTGGGTCAAGCGGGTGTCTGCAAGCTGCAAGCTTTTGCTGATCGCATCGTCGAAAGCCTCTTTCGTGGCCGGATCGGGCGCGACTTTGGGAAGCTGCTTGAATTGTTTATCGTTCACGAAAAACCGGGACTGCAAGATGCCCAGCCGGTTAAACTCGGAAAAAAGATAAGAGGCCGCTTCGGACGTGGAACCCATCGGATCCGCCGGATGCATCCGCTGCCACTGTTCAAAATTGCGGCGGGCTTGGTCGAAATGAAGATCGTACATCTCGTGATAACCCATGTCGAGTGGCGATGGAAGAGCAGCAACACCAGTCCGGCAATAGATCCCCAGAGACAAGGCTAGGGCAAACAAATAAGCGATGGAAGCTGCTTTTTTCAAGTTTCCTCAATGGCGTCGATCTCTTGCCGGCGCAGACGTCTGGACTGGGCGCTACGGCTCAGATCCTAAGGGTTCGGCACCTTCAGCATACCCGTATTTAAGAAGAATTGTGCCGCTTAAGGTCATGCAATTGTCAAAATATGGGTTATCGGTAAAGCCATCGTTCTTCGCTGGATGAGGCGCGCCCTGCGAGCCAATTGACAGATTGGAAGGTTCACCCCGCCTACGTTAGAATGAGAACGCCCTGATGACGACCTTTTCGCTCCTCAATTTTGGCTGTCGTGCGAGCCAGGCCGACGGCGCGGCCCTCAAGCGCCAGTTGATCGAGTCCGGCCTAACCGAGGCGCCGGATTGCGCCGATGTCGCCATTCTCAATACGTGTACGGTTACGGCGGCCGCGGATGCCGAAATCCGCCAGACCATCAGGCGCATTCACCGAGAAAACTCTCGCTGTAAGATTCTTGTGACCGGCTGCTACGCTCAGCGGGCGCCCAAGGAAATCGCCGCCATCGAAGGCGTGGCGTGGGTTGTTGGGAACTCTCACAAGCACAGCATTCCTGAAATTCTGCAAAAGGCGGTTCCACAGAAAGTGGCTTTCACAGGCCATGGGAATAACGCAGCAATCAGAGTGGGCGAAATTGCGCCGCAATTTCATTTTCTGCCCGTTTTCCCTGACGATCGCACGCGCCCCACTCTTAAGATTCAGGATGGATGCAATGCTCGCTGTTCGTTCTGCATTATCCCGGCGGTTCGCGGGCGCAGCCGCAGCCTGCCGCCCAGCCGGGTGATTGAACAGATTCGTCTCTTGGAAAATGACGGATATTGCGAAGTGGTTCTCTCGGGGATTAACCTCGGCGGCTATGGGCGCGATTTGGACCGCAGCGTCACATTTCTTGGTCTTCTCGAAAGAATTTTGGTGGAAACGGCCATCCGCCGCATTCGGATCAG
This sequence comes from Terriglobia bacterium, assembly GCA_035945615.1. Classification (GTDB taxonomy): domain Bacteria; phylum Acidobacteriota; class Terriglobia; order UBA7540; family UBA7540; genus RH2-MAG17b. The sequence goes on along the minus strand of DASZAA010000394.1, from coordinate 13,062 downwards.
CTCCATCGAGCCAATGGATGTCCACCCGGCGCTGATTCGCCTGGTGGCGACGGAGCCACGCTTGGCGGATCATTTTCACGTTCCTCTGCAAAGCGGTAGCGACCGCATCCTTCGCCAAATGAACCGCCGCTATTGGGCGGCGCAATACGCGGAGCGCATTCTCGCGATTCGAGAGTCCATGCCGCACTGTGGGATTGGCGCGGACGTGATGACCGGGTTTCCGGGCGAGACCGAAAGGGACCACGAGGAAAGCTCCCGGTTCATCGATTCTCTTCCCTTTACTTATCTTCACATTTTCCCCTACTCGTCCCGCCCGTCTACGCCGGCCGCGGCTCGCGCGGACCAAGTCAACGGCCGGATTGCACATGAGCGAGGCGCCGCGTTGCGGGACTTGATCGCCCGCAAAAGGCAGTCATTTCTTGCCGCACAAGTAGGGAGAACTCTTTCCGCGGTGACGCTGTCTGACGGGAAGGAGGGCGATGCCGCCACCCTGAGCAGCAACTTTCTGAACCTCTCTCTTCCGGAGTGCAGGGTTGGACCAAACAAGATGGTTAACATTCGGGTAGAGCGTGCGTATGAAGGCCGACTCTATGGATATGTCGAAGAACATTTTGATGGCGGCCAGAGAGAGCGCCTTCCATTCAATCTTGCCAGCATCTCTGCCGATGAAATAAGGCAGAACGGCACTGGACACAGGCCAGAGAATCTTCCAGAATGATTTTTTTACCGCAAACGAAGTGCCAGGCCAAAAGGGACTTTTGAATTCCGCGCAGAAGTGATATTTCATGAGCATGTCGCAAACGGCTACGAAGGAAATCATCCCGGTTGCCGAATATATCCGCGAGCCAATGGGCATGGTGTCGAACCTTGCTCACAAATGGGAACTGGTCTCCGGGATTCCGCTGACTCCAGCGGAAGACCGTACCATGGTGCGTGAGCCAGTGCGCGCCGTGCCTTCTGCTTTGGCGGAAAGACTCGGCAAAGTGCGGGTGCTGATTGTGCCTTATATCGGCTGTTTTGACTCGGGGGATTCAGTATGCCTGGCGAAGCCGTCGGGCGAAACTCACACTGCTGTGTGGTCTGAGGAGCAGGGACGCCTGAATCTGGTCCTGGCTTGCCGGGAGGTTGACGCTCACGACACGGGCTTTGAGTTCCTGGCGAGCATCGCGCAGATGGTTCTCCCCAAGATGACGAGCGAAGAAATGAGCAGCTATGCCGGGCTTCTCGATAAAGAAGCGGCGCTCGGAGTTCACGGCGAGATTGACAAGGAGGCGCTCAACGCCAAGACCGCATTTCTGAAACAGCGGGAAAGCGCGAGCGCACGCGCGGCAAAGAAGCTGAGTCAATACATCGATGTTTCGTTAACAAGCACGCTGGCCGAATATATGCACGGCCTCTGGCACGATGTTCAAATCCGCGTGGGTCCAGATTATCTTCCGGTGCAGCAGCTCCGCGAGCGGATGACGTGGCTGGCCGGCGTCTTTCCACCCAATCCCGGTTATGATCTTTTTGCGCGAGAATTTGATGGAAACAATTCTTCCGATTCCTGAGGTGTGCGTAGCGCACTTGTGGCAGAGCCATAGTCCTGGCGGCCATGACCGGAAAATGACGGCGCGCCAAGCCCCTGCTTGATCCGGCAATTTGCAAGGCACTGCCCCGATTTTCCGTAGGAGCGTATCTCTTTGACCGCTTTTCCCCATTCTGACTCCTCCTTTTCCGCTTACCCGCTGCGTCACGATTGGAGCCGCGCGGAAGTCCTCGCTCTTTACGGCCAACCGCTTCTTGATCTGGTTTTTCAAGCGCAGCAGATTCATAGGAAATTCCACCCGCCCGGCGAGGTTCAACTGTGCCGCCTGCTTTCAATAAAAACGGGCGGATGTCCAGAGGACTGCGCGTATTGCCCGCAGAGTGCGCATTACCACACAGATGTTGAAGCCGGAGCGTTAATGTCTGTTGACGTCGTGGGGCAGGAGGCGCAGAAGGCGCAAGCCGGAGGCGCCACGCGATTCTGCATGGGCGCCGCGTGGCGAGAAGTGCGTGACGGCAGGGATTTTGAGCACGTACTTGAAATGGTTCGGATGGTGGCAGCACTCGGCATGGAGGTCTGCTGCACGCTGGGCATGATCAATGAGCGTCAGGCTCAGCGGCTGGCTGAAGCAGGCCTCACCGCCTACAACCATAATCTCGATACATCGCCCGAGTACTACGACAAGATCATTACGACCCGCCGCTACGAAGACAGGTTGCGGACACTCAAACACGTCCGCAACGCAGGCATTACGGTTTGCTGCGGCGGGATCATCGGCATGGGCGAGTCTGTGGAAGACCGCGCGGGGTTGCTCCATCAGCTCGCCTGCCTTGATCCTCATCCCGAGAGCGTGCCCATCAACCTACTTGTCCGCGTCGAGGGCACGCCGCTGGCTGACGCCGCCGCTGCCGATCCTCTGGACTTGGTGCGCACCATCGCTGCGGCGCGCCTTCTGATGCCTGCCTCAAAAGTCCGGCTGAGCGCCGGCCGCCGGTCTCTCACGCGCGAAGCCACGGCATTGTGTTTTATGGCCGGCGCCAACTCTATTTTTTCCGGCGATAAGCTGTTAACCACCCCCAACCCTGCCCGGGATGAAGACGACCATTTACTCCGCGATCTTGGGCTAAAAGCGCAAAGCGCACCAAGGGCCGCCAGCCGTGCATGACTCCGCAAACGGTGCGACGCTTGCCAGGTTGGCGAGCGAGCTTGGCGCGCTCGAAGGCCGCTCACAACTCCGTCATCTTGCGCTTTCTAGCGGCATCGACTTGATGTCAAATGACTATCTTGGCCTGTCGCGGAGCCCATGCCTGCGCGAGGCCGTGCTGCGCTCGATTGCGGAGGGCGAGTCCATGGCCTCTACAGGTTCACGACTACTCTCCGGTAACGCGCGGGTATGGGAAGAGCTTGAAGAGGAGTTCGCCGCATTTGCAGGCATGGAGGCAGCCCTTTTTTTTAGCTCTGGATACGCAGCCAACCTTGGATTGCTCGGATCACTGCTGCGCCCCGAGGATGTGGTTTTCACGGACGCATCAAATCACGCCAGCCTGATTGACGGCATCCGGCTTTCACGCACCCGGAAAATTATTTTTCCCCACCTTGATCTGGACTTCCTTGAACAGAGCCTTCGAGAATCACCGGGCGGGCAAGGTGAAAAGTTCATCGTCGTCGAAAGCATTTTCAGCATGGAGGGCGACCGCGCTCCGCTCAGCAATCTCGCAGCTCTGGCCGAACAATACGGCGCGGCGTTGATCGTCGATGAGGCGCACTCAGTGGGTGTATGCGGCGCCGAAGGACGTGGGTTGCTGGCTGAAACAGGCCTAACACGATTCCCACTGGCGGCCGTCTTCCCTTGCGGGAAAGCATTGGCGAGCTGCGGAGCCTTTGTCGCCTGCTCCATCTCGCTTAAACAGTTTTTGGTAAACCGTGCCCGCACCTTCATTTTCTCCACTGCGTTGCCGCCTTATATGGCGCGTCAGATAAGCGCCGCCGTTATGCTGGCGCGCGGCGCGGAAGAGGAACGAAATCGTCTAAGGTCCATCAGCGCCGCGCTGCGCGCGCGTCTCCAGGATGCCGGGCTGAACACTGGGTCCTCGGACTCGCAAATTGTTCCTGTAATTCTGGGATCGAATGTAGATGCGCTCGCAGCAGCCGAACGTCTCAATCGCGCCGGGTTTGCCATTCGCGCCATTCGTCCGCCGTCCGTCCCCGAGGGAACAGCGAGGCTCCGAATTTCGATGAACGCGGATATTCCAATGGAGATTACGGGTCAAATCGCAGAGGTGTTGGCCACGACGCGCGCTACCGCGCGGGGCGCCACAGGCGGCTTCACCTCATGAAGCCTGATTTATTTATTACGGGCACAGACACCAACGTTGGCAAGACGGTGCTTTCCGCCTTACTTACGGCGGCGCTGAACGCGGTTTACTGGAAGCCTGTCCAAAGCGGCGCGCTCGAAGGAACGGATAGGCAAGCCGTGATGCAGTGGGCCGAAATCTCTGAAAGCCAGACGCAGCCTGAAAGCTACTGCTTCGACCCGCCTGTCTCACCTCACCTCGCCGCGCGCGAAGCCGGAGTGAAAATTAACTTAAGCGAAATCCACCTTCCTCTGTGCGAAGGCGCGCCGTTGATCGTTGAAGGCGCGGGCGGCGTTTTGGCGCCGCTCAATGAGAAGGAAACCATCATTGATCTCATCCAGCATCTAGGCTTGCCCACGGTCGTCGCTTCCCGGACGGCGCTTGGGACGATTAACCACACCCTGCTCACGCTCGCTGCGCTGCGACAAGTGGGGGCAGAAGTTCGCGGCGTGGTCATGCTTGGACCTGAGAACGTCGAAAATTCGCGCGCGATTGAACACTATGGGAGCACTCGGGTGATTGGTCACATACCGTGGCTTAGAGAGATCAATCGAGCGGCTCTGCTCGATGTTTTTAAGGCTCACTTCAACAGGGACAATTTCAAATAATCCCGGCCGTGACGGATTTTGTTTTGCGGCGCACGCAAAGTAAAAAACCACTCTCACCCGCTCCGCAGAGGGTGAGGGTGAGATGATTTTATGCAAATTTGGCACCCTTACACCCATCCCACGCTTGATCCCGCACCCATTTCCATTACGAGGGCCGAGGGCGCGTATCTTTACACGGCGGATGGCCGCCGCCTGACCGATGCCATCTCTTCATGGTGGGTCACGCTGCACGGGCACGCTCACCCCCGAATCGCGGAGGCTATCGCCGAACAAGCAGCACGGCTTGAACAGGTCATCTACGCCGGATTCACGCATCCGCAAGCGGAAGAGCTTGCCGCCAGGCTGGCAGGCGTGCTGCCCCGCTTGCTCGATCAAATATTCTTTTCCGACGACGGCTCAACAGCGGTTGAAGTGGCGCTCAAAATGGCCCTGCAATTTTGGGTGAATCAGGGTCGGCCAGAAAAACAGCGCATTGCCGCCCTCGATCACGCCTATCACGGAGATACCGTGGGCGCTATGTCCGTCAGCGCCGGATCGAGTTTCACCGCGGTCTTCAAGGAAATGCTTTTTCCCGTCCATAGAGCTCATTCGGCCTATTGCTTGCGATGCCCGGTGGGAAAGCGGCGCGACACATGCTCAATCGACTGCATTCAAAGCCTTGAGCGGTTGCTCGAAGAGCACGGGGGCGAGATAGCGGCCGTCATCGTCGAGCCTCTTCTTCAGGGGGCGGGAGGAATGATCATTCATCCGCCTGAATTCCTCGATCGTATTCGCGCGCTCACAACCCGGCATGACGTTCTTCTGATCGCCGATGAAATCCTCACAGGGTTTGGCCGGTGCGGACGGATGTTTGCCTCAGAAATTGCCGACATCGAGCCGGATATCATGTGCCTATCAAAAGGCCTCACGGGCGGATTTCTTCCATTGGGCCTAACGGCTTGCACGCAGCGGGTGTTTGAAGCGTTCACAAAGCCCGACCGCCGGAGCACTTTTTTTCATGGGCACTCCTATACAGGAAATCCAATTTCGTGCGCGGCCGCGCTGGCAAACCTCGATATCTTCAGCACTGAGCCTGTCTTTGAGCGCATTGCCACGATCGAAAGCACGCATCGCCGAGAAATCAAGCGTTTTGAAAAGCACCCCAGGGTGGCTGAGGCCCGCATGATCGGCACCGTCGCAGCCATCGAGCTTGATGTGGAGGACGCCGGCTATCTTTCGAGCGTTCGACCCGCTCTTTACCAGTTTTTCCTCCAGCGAGGCATACTTCTGCGGCCGCTTGGGAATGTGATTTACATCCTACCGCCCTACTGCATTTCTACTGAGGAACTACGGCGGGTTTATGATGTGATCGAAGAGTCGCTTGACGTGGTCTGCGACGCAAGATCCCATTCTGTTTCAAGCCCTGTAACGTGGTAATAACGGTTTACGTTGAAATAGTAGCTGCTCTTTGCCTGGCATGTTCGTTTTGCCGCGCGAAAACGCCAGAGGATATCCCCAATGATTGATGGGATGGCCGCCGCATCACTAACCTTCATTCTGATTTATGCTCTTGACCCGTTTGCGGGTCCCCGGTATCGAGGTCCCCGTTCGGATCATTTTGACGGCAAAAGATTTTTCAATGTTGGCCCCACCGAGGAACGCGGATTCCGGGATTTCTTGCGTTGGCAGCTCCATTCGAACCGTGGCCACTGGCAGGAGCACACAGACGCCCCTCTTATGCCGCCTCCGCCTCGTATTGTTGAAGGTAGCGGCCTGCGGATCACTTTCATTAACCACTCAACTACGCTGATCCAGACCGAGGGCTTGAATATTCTTACTGACCCGGTTTGGTCGAAGCGGGTGGGGCCGGTCTCTTGGCTTGGGCCGAAGCGTCATAGGCCGCCCGGCATCCGGTTTGAGGATTTGCCTCGAATCGACTATGTTCTGCTGAGCCACAACCATTACGACCATCTGGACCTGCCGACGCTACACAGGCTCTCTAAGGCGCACGCGCCCCTTTTCGTAACGCCGCTCGCCGTTGGCGCGCTCATCGAAGCAAAAAGGCTTGGCCGCGCAATTGAGCTTGACTGGTGGCACGCTCACAGCTTGTCTTCGAGTCTCCGGATCAATGCCGTTCCAGCGCGGCACTTTTCGATGCGCGGGCTGCGCGACCGGAATAATACGCTTTGGTGTGGCTACGTGCTGGAGGCAGCCGCCGGCAACATTTATTTCGCGGGTGATACTGGTTATGGACCGCATTTCGAGCAGATCGCCCGCCGCTTCGCGCCTTTCCGCCTAGTGCTGCTTCCGATTGGAGCGTACCGCCCGGCTTGGTTTATGTCGCCGGTGCATATTTCCCCAGAACAAGCTGTTCAAGCGGCTCAGGTGTTAGGCGCAAGGACCAGCATCGGAATTCATTTTGGAACCTTTGCCCTAGCAGACGACGGCGAGCTTGAGCCGGTTGAGAAACTCCGCGCGGCCTTACAACGCACGCCTGGGATGGCCTCGCGCTTTTGGTCTCTTCGGGAAGGGGAAGGCCGTGTTGTACCCCTGATGCCCGTTTCAGAGGACACTATGGGGGGCACAGAATTGCCGGCCACAAGACGAGGTTGAACGGTCACGACCGCGATAGGGCTTACCTGCCACGCCCCTCATCCATTGAATAAACATGAGGACCGTCCTTTGACCCCTGTACAATTTCCGCCGGGGAATCATACAATTAACTAGAAGCGGGCCTCCAAATGATGGAAGACACCAAATCGCAAACAAGCGAGCAGTCGCCAAGCCCGAATGAACCTTCAAGCGGGGGGGCATTGGTTGAACCTTTCGCCTGTCCAAATTGCGGCCAGATGCTCGGCCCAGGCTGCACGGTTTGCGCGGCCTGCCGGGAAGCCGTTGATTTTGCCAAGGTTCGGGTGGCTGTCACGCCACCCAACATTGCAGCGTCTCTAAGCCCTGCATCGCAAAAGCGAATACCCCTCGCCCGCGCTCAATTCTCCTTGGTCATATTCCTAATCTCTTTGGTAGCTTACTTCATTTTGGTTCACTTGGCGGAGCGCCTACGCGTTGATATTCATGCCGAACCGTTCTGGGTGGGCTTAGTGACAGATTGCGCGCTTTCTGCCTTTGGGTCTGTGTGGCTTTATCGTGAGGGCCGAACCGGGCAAATAAAACGTCCTCTGTTGTGGTCTCTCGGCTTCCTTTTCATTTCGATACTGTGTTACTTGGCTATAAGTTATTGCGCTGAAAACCTTCTGAATTCGCCCAACTTCAAGCCAGTCGAGGCGGGTTTATTGGTTCATTCTGTCGTTGGTGTCTATTGTCCCCTTGCCGTCAGTATCTCTTGCGCCATTTGGATCTTATACGACGCGTATGCACGGCAGGTCCCGCACAGGCTAAGATGGTCACTGGGATCCCTGCTGATTTGGATCTTTGTGTTTCCATGGTACCTCTCCCGGCGCAGAACGCCCAAAGTCCATTGTCTGATCATGGAGGCAGAGGGTCGAGCATTTGCCTGGACTGTCACTTGGCTCATTTTACTATATGCGGTGCTAGGCATGATCCTGAGTCCATTGCTTCGCGGACACTAAACGAGGAGATTTTGTCCTTTCCATCTCTTTATCTTTCCTTGCGCGGCCTCCCAAAGTACGTAAAGTCGTATTGAGGATCTAATTCAACCACGCGCAACCATGCGCGCACCGTTTCCTCAATCTCCCCAAGCTCGACAAAGCAGAAGCCCAGCACGTGATGGACAAAAGCATCTTGCGTCCGTAAAGCCAGGGCTTCTTCATAGGCTTCGCGCGCTCCAACCCAATTTTTAAACGAAATGCAGTAATATCCCCGCTCGCAAGCCCTGCCCCACGGACCAGACTCCGCCGCGCCGGGCCCCGGGACTGGCCACTCCCGCCGAAGTTCGAGCAGCTTCCGGGCGCACTCGAGCAGATTATCGCGCGCCGGCGATCCATCAAAAATGGCGATGGATTGTACGAGATCGCGCACCGCGCGGTTCAGATCCTCCGCTGAGGGTCCGGGCTGATAGAGCCACTTCAAACCGTTTCTGTAATGTTCCCGGCTTTCGAGCAGAGATTCGGTGCGAATGAGGAATTCTTCCGCTTTGACATGCCCTGGATCGGTTTCAAGCACGCGACGGTAGCAAGCCGCAGCCGGTTCGAGCTGCCCCGACGAGCCGTAGGCGTGACCAAGAAGGAACTGCGCTGTGGGGTCTGCGGGTGCAATCTTTACCGCCCTCGTCAACGCTTCAAGCGCGAGGTCGTGCCGCCGCGTCTCGAGATAGCACACTCCAAGCTCGCGCCAAACTTCGGCGTTTCCCGCATCATCGACTGCGATCTCCGACAGGATGCGAATAGCTCCTGGGAAATCGGCGCGACCGATGGCCTGCCGCGCCTCTTCGAGATTGAGATTTTCGCTTCTCACCTTTTCCCTATGCTGCAAGCTCCTGATGCGTGTTTCAGCCTGAAAACACAGCCTGATATTCCTCCAGGCTCAGAGGCGGGACGGCAGCGGCGCCCAGATTCTCTTCAACGTGGCGAGTCTGACTCATGCCCACTAGCGCGCAGGTGATTCCGGGCGTTGAGCGAACGAACTGAAGAGCGCGTTGCGCATCCGTTTTGAGCCGTGGGAAGTGGCGCGTAATCTCCGGCGGCAAACCCTCGGAGAGCTGTCCCTGCAGCAGGCTCGCGCTGGCAAAGACCATGAGATCAAGACCGGAAGCGGCGCGCAGCAGTGGCACGTTCCGGCCGTCCATGAGCTGCGTTGGCTTGACCAGAGCTTCCGGCATGGCAAAGTTGAAGGGTAGTTGGATCGCCTGGAAATGATGCTCTTTCCCGCCCGCTTCTTCCGCCACGCGCATAACTTCGGCAAGTGAGATCGACTCTCCCGAATCACCGCCTACGCGGAAAGCATTCCATGTGGCAGCGCCGTATGCGCGAATCTTTCCTTGCGTGACGGCTTCCTCCAACGTCACAAACGCATCCTTCAGCCGCCCATAAAATTCCTCCCGCCTAACCCGGCCCAATTGAGTCTCAGGATTATGAACGTAATAGAGATCGATGGTTTCAACCCCCAGGTTTTTGCGGCTCACCTCGATTTGCTTTTTCAAGTATGCAGGCGCCATCACGTGGCATTCAGCCGCGATATCCTCCGGTCGGGCCAAGCCCGCGCCAATAACCTGCTCGTAGAAATAAGACGAAGGATCTTCCGGAGCGTCACTGTCAAAGGTCAAAAATCCGCCCTTAGTTGACAGATAAAGTTCGCTGCGATCGATCTGATTCTTCTCCACGAGATCGCGCAGCGCCCGCCCAATTGCCCGCTCGCTTCGTTGGTGCCGGTAATTCACCGCCGAATCGATGACGTTTACGCCGGACTCGACGGCGTAGGTGATGGCCGCGGCGTAAAGCTTGTCGTAACGCTCGTCGGGTTCACCTAAGTACGTTCCGGCGCCGATCGAGGAAAGCCACAACCCTTGCGCCTCGCGGACGTGACCCGGGAGCCGTTCTCGAAAACGATCGCGGAAGCGGGCGGTGCCCTCCTGTGTGGCATGACCTGCGATGAGCATCACTTCCCTATCCTCATAGTGTTTATGCTATCAGCCAGCCCCATTCTACCGGACTTCTAGCATCCAATATTATTTGCCTTTTCATATCTGATAGCTAATCGCTGATGACTCACTTCATCCCACGTACCAGGAATATGGGGATCTCCGCCGCGTGCCGCACCTTGGTGATGGTCGTCCCGTAAATCACGTCATGCAGCAAACGGTGTCCGTGCGACGCCATCGCAATCAGGTCGCACTTTTCAGCGCGCGCCGTTTTCAGGATTTCATTGGCGGGCTTCCCCGCCGCGTGCATCGCGCTGACCCGGAACCCCTCCGACCGCAGACCCTCTTCCGTATTTTTCAAATACGCGCGGTCTCCCTCCATCTCCTCAGAATCCGTCAGATTCAGATCCTTCTGCCATTGCGCCTTCCAGCCTGTCGAAACGTGTAAAAGCAGGACTTGAGCCTGCATCAGACGTGCAAGCTCTTTGACGTGCCCGAGCAGCACCGCGTCCGCCTGGCTGTGATCGAGAGCAACGAGGATTTTTTTGAACATCGAAACCTCAAACAAACGTCCTTGCGGGTTTGTGGAAAACTCTGTTGCGCCGTCATTCTGAGCGCAGCGAAGAATCTGTTTTTGGGTTTACAAGCAGATTCTTCGCTGCGCTCAGAATGACATACGCAGAAACCCTCTCATCACTCGCTAAACGCTACCCAGGTTAGTGTGGAAACATGGTCACGATAAGATACAGATCGTAGGCTGCGATAAAGAGGGCCACGATCCATGCGATGGTCTTGAGCCAGAGCGAGTTGGCAAATTCGCCCATAATCTTTCGATTGCCCGTCACGAGAACGAGCGGAAACACGGCGAAGGGAAGCTGCAAGCAAAGGATCACCTGACTCAGAATAATCAGCTTTGCTGTACCTTCCTCCCCATAAAGGGCAACCACAATAATGGCCGGGACGATAGCCAGCAGGCGCGTGAGAAGCCTGCGCAGCCAGGGCGCGAGACGAATATCGAGGAAGCCTTCCATGACCACTTGTCCGGCAAGGGTGCCCGTAAGCGTTGAGTTCTGCCCGGAGCACAGGAGCGCCAAAGCGAACAGTAAGCTGGCCAAGGGAGCTCCGAGCAAAGGAGACAGCGTATGGTAAGCGTCCTGAATTTCCGCCAAGTGATGGAGTCCGTGGGTGTAAAAGGCGGCGGCCGCCATGATCAAAATGGCGGCATTAATGAGAAAAGCGAAATTGAGGGCGACGAAGCAATCGACAAAGTTGTATCGGATCGCGGTGCGCATACCTTCGGGCGTGCGTTCGATGGCGCGTGTCTGCACCAGCGACGAATGCAAATAAAGGTTGTGTGGCATGACGGTGGCGCCCAGAATGCCAATCGAAATATAGAGCATGTCCGGATTGGTCAGCACGTCTGGAGTAGGCATGAACCCGCGCAGGATGCCCCCAATCTCCGGCTTCACCATCAGGATTTCCACGAGATAACACAGCCCAATGGTTCCGATCAAAACCAGAACCACAACCTCCAGATAACGGAAACCTCGGTGCTGCAAGTATAGAATGGCGAGCACATCGAGAGCCGTCAGGCACACCCCCACCAGCAGTGGAATGTGAAAGAGCAGGTTCAGGGCGATGGCGGAGCCGATGACTTCTGCGAGATCGCAAGCCGCGATGGCAACCTCCGCAAGGAGCCATAGCGCGATTCCGGCGCGCCGGGAGTATTGGTTGCGGCACGCCTGCGCCAGGTCTTGCTGGGCCACAATGCCCAGGCGGGCCGCAAGCGTTTGGAGCAAGATGGCAATGACGTTCGAAAGTAGCAAAATAAAAATCAGCCGGTATGCGAACTCCGAACCGCCTGCGATGTCGGTAGCCCAATTGCCGGGGTCCATGTAACCGACCGCCACCAAAAATCCGGGGCCGGAAAATGCCAGCAGCTTCCGCCAAAAGCCCGCGTCCGGTGGCACCGCAACGGAGCGGTGCACCTCGGGTAATGACGGGCCTCGGAGTTTTCTTTCCACCGTGCTTGGATGGAGTGGACTCATCGTTTTTAACTATACACATCTGCATTCGCTGCGTTGCCCTCAGCAGGCGCGCGCTGCCTCCCGCACTCCTGCCGGAGGTGGGCAAGAAGTAGCGTAGGTCACACAGCGGCGCATGGTCAAGGCTGGCCAGGCAAGCCTGCTCGGAATGCTTTCGCTCAAGCTCGGACGCAGTATCAAGTGGGACGGCGAGAAGGAACAGATCGTGGGTGATCCTGAAGCCAATAAGCTGTTGCGGCGGCCAGAGGTCGCCGCTACAACAGTCCCGTGCTGCCGGGACGGCGGCGCTACGTTGTCCAATCACCTTGCCGCTGGCCCGGTGGACTTGCGGACCACAAGCCGGGTATCCACTACGTATTCCGTTCCCGTGCCTTTCTTGGATCGAATAATCCGCTGCAGCGCCCGCAGCGCAAGCGTGCCCACGCGATCTCGGGGCAGGTTCACCGTCGTTAGCGGCGGTTGCGCAAGGCGGGCGAAATCAATGTCGTCAAATCCCACCACGGAAACGTCTTCGGGCACGCGCAGGCCCGCCTCATGAATGGCGCTCATAGCGCCGATGGCCATCAAGTCGTTGCTGCACAGGATTGCCGTTGGGAAACGGCCCGACTTAAGCAAAGCCTCAACCGCGCTGATCCCGCCTTCGGCGCGATGATTGGCCTCAATCGTCTGCGCATTTTCCACGCCGTGCTTGCGCAGAGCGTCCCCCGCCGCTTTCCGGCGAGTAATCGCTGAGCGCAGGGATTGCGGTCCGGCAATAAACGCGATCTCTCGATGCCCAAGCTCCACCAAGTGGTGTATAGCCTCGTAGATGCCCTCGGAATATTTCACGCGGATGCAGCTTGTATAGGGTTGGGCGTTTCCCTGGTCCAGAAACACCACCGCCACGCGGTTCGCCGTGAGTTCCGTGGTCAGCGCCGAGCTGAATTCCGAGGTCATCACCGCCACGCCCCTCACCTTGTTTTCGATCATCTTGCGGACGGCTTGTTGCGTC
>DASZAA010000393.1:0-11103 GCA_035945615.1 Terriglobia bacterium | reverse complement strand
AAAAGCTTTTTCAAAATCATTGAAGTGGAAGCGGTGTGTAATGACCGGGCTGATGTCGAGTCCTGACTGAAGCATCACGGTCATTTTGTACCAAGTCTCATACATCTCACGGCCGTAAACGCCTTTGAGCGTGAGCATATTAAAAATAATAGTTCGCCAGTCAGCCGCCATTTCGCCCGAGGGGATTCCGAGCATGGCGATCTTCGCCCCATGGCTCATGTTCTGCAACATGTCATGAAATGCCGCGGGGTTTCCCGACATTTCAAGACCCACGTCGAAACCTTCCGCCATCCCCAGCTTTTTTTGAGCGTCCGCGAGGGTTTCGGTTCGCGCGTCGAGGGCCAGCGTAGCGCCCATTTTGCGAGCCAGATCAAGCCGTTGCGGGTTGACATCCGTCACTACAACGTAGCGCGCGCCCGCGTGCTTCGCTACGGCTGCCGCCATCAGTCCGATGGGGCCTGCACCGGTGATCAGCACGTCCTCGCCGAGAACCGGAAATGAAAGCGCCGTGTGCACGGCATTTCCAAAGGGATCGAAAATGGCGGCGATGTCCTCATCTACCGAGTGGTGATGGCGCCAGATGTTGGTCATGGGCAGCGCAATAAACTCGGCAAACGCCCCGGCGCGGTTTACTCCCACGCCTTGGGTGTGAGCACAGAGGTGGCGGCGCCCGGCAAGGCAGTTCCTACATCGCCCACAGACCACATGGCCTTCGCCGCTTACAAGATCCCCCGGAAAGAAATCGGTCACGTTAGACCCAGTTTCCACAATTTCGCCTACAAATTCGTGTCCGATCACAAGTGGAACTGGAATTGTCTTTTGCGCCCACTCGTCCCAGTTGTAGATATGCAGGTCAGTGCCACAGATGCCGGCGCGGCGCACGCGAATCAGCACATCATTGATTCCGATACAGGGTTTGGGAACCTCTCCCCAATCGAGTCCTGGTCCTCGCTTGTTTTTCACAATCGCTTTCATATGCAGCCTCCCACACAACCGGGGTCTTGCGCCAAAGCTCACATCATAGGCTGTAAGATAGCGGGTGAACAAGGTGGCGACGAATGACGGTATTACATTGGAAGGGAAAGACTGTCAGATTATTCTATTGGCTGCTCGGCGGGCAGTGCCAGTTGGAGCAGCAAAAATAAATGATCTCTGAGTGGGATTTCAAGTCATTTTCGTGCTCGCTCGCGGTAAAATAATCGCGGCCGGTTTCGATGACACATCAGAAGTGCGAGGATAACGAAGTCACTAAAGGAGACTCGATCATGATCAAAGGAAAGTATCTACTAATCGGCGCCCTTATTTTTCTGCTGGCGCTTCTTTCCGCGGGTTGCGAGACTATGAACCCTGAATGGAGCGGAAATATGCCCAACGAAAGCGGTCCACACGTGCAACCTCAAAACCTGGATGCTCCCAGCGAAAACAATGATGTCATCCGGCCTCTTATTCTGATGCACGTCTTGAGAACCCAGCCTTCTGGCGCAGCATTCGGCCAAGGCGAATCGATGAAACCGATAAGTTGGCGCGGAACCACTGCTCTGCGTGGAGTGGCTGGGATCGCCTCAGATCCTTTAGCTACGGATAATGCGATGGATGCCGCCATCCTGCCTTTCAAAAATGCTCGCCTCATAGATGGGGTTGCCCTTTCAGCCAGTCCTGCCATGCCATAGGCTGGATTCTTTATAAGCATGTGCAGAGGACGAAACGGCGCCACTTCCAGTCATATCGAGAATACTGGAGGCAGTGTGAAAGACATTAAATATAACGGACCGTCTACTACACGGTTGAAACCATACCCTTTCACAAGTCCGCTATAAGTTCGTAATGATCCAGGCCAGAGGAGCTATTGTGAGTGCTCGTCACACAGAGTTGCCGCTTGCGGAGCGCATGTCCCGCCTGGGGACGGAAGGCGCGTTTGAAGTGCTGGCGCGCGCGAAGCAATTGGAAGCCCAAGGGAAGGAAATCGTTCACCTCGAAATTGGCGAGCCCGATTTTCCGACAGCGCCGCATATTGTTGAGGCCGGCGTTCAGGCTTTGCGCGAGGGCTGGACGCACTACGGTCCGTCCGTGGGGCTGGCTGAACTCCGCGAGGCAGTGGCGGAAGACGCGGGAAAGCGGCGCGGCATTCAGATCGACCCATCTGAAGTGATCATCACACCTGGCGCCAAGCCTGTGTTTTTCTTCGCGGTACTGACGGTGGTCGGCCCAGATGACGAAGTCCTCTATCCTGACCCTGGATTTCCAATCTACGAATCGATGATCCGTTTTGTGGGCGCAAAGCCCGTGCCGTATGCGCTGCGCGAAGAGAATGATTTCGACGTGGCGGCATCGGCGATCCTTGAGAAGCTCAGTGCCCGCACACGCATGGTGATCCTAAACTCGCCGCAGAACCCCTCCGGCGGCGTGATGGCCGTGGCTGAGCTAGAAGGATTAGCGAAAGAACTACAAAAGCGCGATCTTTTTATTTTTTCCGACGAAATCTACAGCCGCTTAATTTTTGAAGGCAGCCCGGCAAGCATCGCGCAATTTGGCGGGGCGCGTGAGCGCACGATCATTTTGGATGGATTTTCGAAGACCTATGCGATGACCGGCTGGCGTCTTGGCTATGGCATTATGCACCCAACGCTGGTCGAGGAAATGACTCGCCTGATGATCAACTCGAATTCGTGCACTGCCACATTTACCCAACAGGCCGGCATTGCCGCGCTGCATGGCAATCAAACGTGCGTCGACCGCATGGTAGAGGAATTCCGGCGGCGCCGGTCTGTGATCGTGGAAGGCCTGAACCGCATTTCGGGTTTCCACTGTCGCCAAGCGCATGGGGCATTCTATGCGTTTCCGAACATTCGTGGCACGGGGATAAAATCGCGTGAACTTGCCGATGCGTTGCTCCGCGAGGCCGGCGTTGCTTGCTTGCCGGGGACGGCATTTGGCGAGAGCGGGGAAGGCTACCTACGGTTCTCCTTTGCGAACTCCGTGGAAAACATTCGCAAGGCGCTCGACCGAATTGACGCTTGGGTGAGAAGCCATACAAAATTAAACGGTTGAATTATTTTCCATCCCACCTGCGGATGTGGAATGCCTATTCGCGCCAAGACGGAGCCGCTGCTTGTCTTTACCATCGGTCATTCAACGCGCGACCTGCCCGCGCTTGTTGATCTGCTTCGGACACACGGTGTGAACCTGCTCCTGGATGTGCGCACGCTGCCGCGCTCCCGCAAAAACCCTCAGTACAATATCGAAACGCTTCCCGGTGAACTTGCTGAGGCGGGCATCCAGTACGCTCATCTCCCAGAACTCGGCGGACTGCGACATGCCCGCCGCGATTCACCCAACACGGCATGGCGCAATACCTCATTCCGCGGCTATGCGGATTACATGCAGCAGCCCGAGTTTCAGAAAGGATTGGACCGGCTAATGAAGCTGGCGGCCGAGCGCCCCACAGCCATCATGTGCGCGGAGGCCGTCCCCTGGCGCTGTCACCGCTTTTTGATTGCGGACGCTCTTCTAGCTCGTGGCGCACGGGTGGAGCATATTATCAGCGGGAAGGGAACACAGTCGCACTCGCTTATTCCCTTCGCCCGCGTTAAAGACGGCAGAATAACGTATCCGGCGGCAACGTAGGTTTCAGCTATATGGTTTTTGTCACAAGCTGTAGTGATCGCGGCCGGTCGGCGTCGAGGCGCTTGACGCGCGCGAGAGACGCGGCAAAAAGTTGGCCGGGAATAATATAGGGAATGGGCGTATAAAGCTCTGGTATGGCTCCCGGAACCCGCACGGCACGCGCCGCCCTCGGCACCTGCGCTCCTTGAGAACAAATTACCAAGGTTTCAGCTCGAAGCTCCTGCAGGCGGCCTGCCAGTTTCCGGAGTTCGCTAGAAATTTTTCCCGGCGGCATGAAAAGTAGCACAGGAAAATCGCGTTCGATCAGCGCAATGGGGCCATGCAGAAAATCGGCGGAGGAAAAGCGGTCAGCCACCACGTAGCAGGTCTCCATCAGCTTCAGCGCCAATTCAAAAGCGTTGGCATAGTTCAGACCGCGCGCCACCACCACGCATTGACGCATATAGCGGTATCGTTCCACGCTCTCTGAGATTTCCGGTGCAAGCTTTAGGGTTTCCTTTGCCCGCCCTGGCAGCTCGCTCGCTGCGCTCAAGGTGACTACGTCTCCCAAAGCCGAGGCCAGCATATACAAAACCATCAGTTGTGCGGTATAGGTTTTCGTGGCGGCAACCGATTGTTGTCTGCCGGCTCGCGCCTGGAATATTTCGTGTGCCGCGCCGCTCATACTCGAGTGAGCCTCGTTGGTAATACCTACCGTGTAAGCGCCCTGCTTGCGCGCGGCCTGAAGCACCATATTGATGTCCGTGGCTTCGCCGGACTGGGAAATGCCCACCACCAGCGCATCCCGCAAATCGAGCTTCGCATGGTAAACAGTGTGAACCGAAGGCGCGCAAAGCGAAACTGGAATGCCCGTGGTCAGTTCGAACAGATACCTGCCGAAGAGCGCAGCGTTATCGGAAGTTCCGCGGCCTACCAGCACGATCATGCGGAAGGGATGCGTTCGCGCGAAACGCCTGAATTCGCGCGCGTGCTCGCGCTCGGCGCGCAGCGTGTGTTCAAGGGCGATCGGCTGCTCGAAGATTTCTTTGAACATGAGTGCGTTGGTCATTTTATGTGCCGGCCTTTTGGATTTTTGCTGATCGCCATGGCAAGACTTAATGCTCCTTCGACGGGGTGGCGCTCGATCAATCCGATTTTCGCGTCGGGAGAGACATTGCGAACACAATGGTTGAACCTGCGGCGCACCTCCGGGCTCGCTTTGAAAACGCCGCCCGCACAAATCACGCGCCGCTTTGCGGGCGGAACACCAATGCGTAGCAACAGAAAAGACGCCATTTCCGCGAGGTTGTTTCCCGCCTCGCGGCACAGCCCCTGCGCGACACGGTCGCCTGAACGCGCAGCCTGGCACACCAAAGGAAACAACGCTGCAACTTGACCGGGTGCGAGGTTGAGCGTGACAATGTCGGCAATCTGCCGAATATTGAGCGCGCGGCAAATATCCTTGCCGAGCCGTGTCGATGGCGCGCGTCCGTCAAAAGCGGCCAAGGCTGCGGATACAGCCTTTCGGCTAATATCATATCCAGAGCCGGAGTCGCCGAACGTCGATCCCCATCCGCCGCATCGCAAAATATGATCGTTCTTATCGCGCCCAAGTGCAATCGATCCTGTTCCAGCGATGACGATGACGCCCGGTGAGCTTCCGAGCGCGGACTCGAGCGCGATGGCCGCGTCGTGCGTTAGAAAATAATGGTGCGCAGGAACGCCGCGCTTTAGACTTTGGAGTATCTCCCGGTAAATCGGAGGGCGCCCAATACCCGCAACACCTGCGCAAAGAGCCGCAAGCTTCTGCCCCCTGCGGAGGCCGGCTTCGCGCAGCGCTCGGCGCGAGGCCGCGATAAGATTGCGCTGTGCAGGAGGAAGGCCCACTTTGAGCGGATTCGACGGGCCTGCGATAACCCGCGCCAAAATGCGGCTTCGATTGTCTGCAAGCCATGCTGTGGTCTGTGTACCACCTCCGTC
This sequence comes from Terriglobia bacterium, assembly GCA_035945615.1. Lineage (GTDB taxonomy): Bacteria > Acidobacteriota > Terriglobia > UBA7540 > UBA7540 > RH2-MAG17b. Next base: position 5,520 of record DASZAA010000393.1, on the reverse strand, counting down.
AATGCCCAGAAAATATGTCGCTTTGGAATTCTCAGGGCGTTGTTTTGCAGAACCCATTTTAAGTTTTGCTCATTTCTTCATCTTGACAAGCGTTCGGAGCGCGGATATATAAGAACCTACGTTTGGGCTCGCCTTGCGAATCGTCGTGACTGCTGCATCCTTGCGCCGTAACGCCGCGCGGTGGCCGGTCATTCAGCCGGTATCTATCATAGTTGAAGAAAGAGATCGAACGCGCCCTGGTTTGAATGAATCACGCCGGCAGCGAGGCGTTCAGGCAAAAGAGGAATTATGGAGCTACGTAAGGATCCGATCACAATGAGCTGGGTAATCCTCGAGGATGCCGAAGAGTCGACGGCCAAAGTGGATCGATGTCCCTTGTGTCCAGGAAATGAAACGGCGCAAACCATCTACAGCTTTCCCTACGATCATCCTGAGTGGCAGGTCCGCGTGACGCCCCATCCGCATCCCCTTTACTCCATTGAGGGTGATGCTCAGCGGCGGGGCGAGGGTCTGTACGATAAGATGCGCAACGTGGGCGCGCACGAGATTATCGTGGAAACGCGTGATCACAACCTTCCGCTTTGCCGCCAATCGGATGAAAATGTGGCGCAGGTGCTTCATGCCTATGTGGCGCGTCTGGCGGATCTTAAAAGAGACCGCCGCTTCCGCTACATCACCGTTTTCCGTAATCAAGGCGGTTTAGCTGGGCAGGATCTTGCCCACCCGCACTCAGAAGTTACTGCGACCCCGTTTATTCCGCGCCGCGTGGCCTATGAGCTGCGCGCCTCTCAGCGATATTTCGCCCTGAAAGAGCGATGTTTGATTTGCGACATCATCAAGCAGGAGCTTACGCAGCAAGTCCGGACGGTGGATTGCGACGGTCAGTACGTGGCTTTTTGCCCTTTTGCTTCCCGCGTTCCTTACGAAACATGGGTACTGCCTGTTTACCATCATGCCCAGTTTGAAGAGGGTGTTAACTCCGCCGAAAATGAGATGCGTCTGGCGCGATTTTTGAAGGGAATCCTGCAGCGATTGGAGTCCACTACCTCCGCCTACCACCTTGTGCTGCACACCTCCCCGAATACAACTGCCCGCTTTGAGCACGCCGGCGCCTGGCAGACGCTTGCGGAAGATTACCACTGGCATTTCGAGATTCTGCCTGTCATTGCCTCAAAATCCAAGCCGTATAGCCTGAAAGAGGTCTATTACAACTCACTTTCTCCCGAAACGGCTGCAAAAGAACTCCGTTCGGCGCGCGCGGCTGAGAGCGCCGGGAAACTTCAAGGATAGCAGCAGTTTTACGCAGATTCTGTGGATTCGGCGCCAATTTATCCGTCCAAGAATCAAACCACGGTGTATAATAGTTTTTGTGTTCCCTCGTCATCTTTCTGCTTCAATGTTCTAATCGTGGATAAGGCATAGCCCTGGTTATTCAATCCGCAAAATTTGACATGCGATTTAGCATACACATCGCTTTTAGGACCGCGGCTAAGGTGATAGTTGCGGAGGAACAGGAATAGTGAGTGAACAGCCAGTCGTTCAGAGCGATTGGTCGAGAATGACGCGCTATCGGGGGCGGCGAAAACCTGTGTTAGGATGGTCCGAACTTATTTTTGCTTAATGGAGAATTGCTATTTCTGGAACTCATAAATTAAAAGCTATTCCGCTCGGAGGCCTGGGCGAATTTGGCATGAACATGATGGCCTTCGAGTACGGTGATGACCTGATTGTTGTCGATTGCGGGGTTATTTTTCCGGACGCGGAGCTGCCCGGCGTTGACGTGGTTATTCCCGATATCACTTATCTGCGGGAGAACCAGCACCGGCTGCGCGCCATCCTCCTGACTCACGGTCACGAGGACCACATTGGCGCATTGCCTTACGTTCTTGACGAGGTGAGCGCGCCAGTCTATGGGACCCGGTTCACGCTGGCTCTCGCGCGGGCGCGGTTGGACGAACACGGGCTGGCGGACGCGGTGGACCTGCGCGAGATGCGACCCGGCGCTCCGTTTGACGTAGGTCCGTTCCACGTGGAATTCATTCATCTCACGCACAGCATCATCGACGCGGGCGCGCTTGCCATCACGACGCCCGTGGGCACGGTCATTCACACTGGCGATTTCAAGCTAGACCCAACACCGACGGACCAGCGCGTGAGTGATCTGCACACGCTGGCTAACTACGGCCAGAAGGGTGTGCTGGCGCTATTTTCCGATTCGACTAACGTTGAGCGGCCCGGCATGACACCCTCCGAGCGCGCCGTCCGCGAACGGCTTTCCGAAGTGATGGCGGAGGCCAAGGGCCGCGTGCTGATTTCGTGCTTTGCCACCTCGATGCACCGCCAGCAGATTGTGGCTGATTTGGCTTTTGAGCATGGCCGCAAACTGTGCTTTATCGGGCGCAGCATGTATCAGAATTCAGAGATTGCCCAGCAGATGGGGCGGCTCCGGATTGAGCCGGGTTTGGTGGTGCAGCCCCAGGAGGTTCGCAAGCTGCCGCCCAATAAAGTGGCTCTCGTGGTTTCGGGTAGCCAGGGCGAGCCGATGTCCGCCATGGCGCGAATCGCGGTGGATAAGCACCGCTGGATTAGTGCCGCGCCGGGCGATGAAGTGGTGCTCTCGGCGCGCATTATTCCCGGTAACGAGAAGGCCATTTTCCGCATGATGGACCACCTCTACCGCCGCGGCACGCGGGTGCATTACGACGACGGTAGCCATCCGCCTGTGCACGTCTCCGGCCACGGCAGTCAGGAGGAACTGCGCCTGATGCTGAACCTGGTGCGGCCTAAATACTTCATTCCGGTGCACGGCGAATACCGGCAGCTTGCCAGGCACCTGGCGCTCGCCAATGAGCTTGCCGCGGTCTCGGGAGAATCCTTTTTGCTCGAAAATGGAGACATGCTGGAGTTTGACAACCAGGGAGCGCGCCGCGCCGGCCGCGTCACAGTCGGGCGGGTGTGCATTGACGTTGGCACGCTCGATGAAGTAGGTGACGTGATTTTAAGCGAGCGCCGCCGGATCTCTTCCGACGGCATTGTGATCCCCATCCTTGCCATCAACAAATACTCCGGTCAGCTTGAGCGTCCGCCGGAAATCGTTTCGCGCGGGTTTGTGCCTCTGGATGAGGCGGAAGAGCTTGTCGAAAAGGTGCGCAGAGTCATCCGCGAGACGCTGGAAAAATCCAATCTCGAAGAAATGGGCGATTGGGGCGTGGTGAAAGATAAAATTCGCTCCACCTTGCGCAAGTTCTTCGACCAAGAACTCGGCAAGCGTCCCATGGTGCTGCCGGTGATTCTGGAAGTGTAGCGGCTTCGGATTTTGGTTTGGCGTCATTGATTGCCGATAAGGAAATTTTGACCAGTTTGCGTTTGGAATTGAAATGGGATATTTAACTCTTGTACCCGACGAAATTAAATCGAAGTTGGAAAAAGATTCCAACAAGCTCCGCCCAGAGGATCGTCCGGCGCATGACTGATACCGTTTTGCAATCTCCAAAAATTATCATAACCGGCCGTCGCAATGATTTCTGATATTGCTTGATACAATATCGGTCTTCCAAGGAAGGTTCATGCCCCTTTATCAAGCCATTGTTCTTGCCATCGTTCAAGGCATCACCGAATTTTTGCCTATTTCGAGCACGGGGCACCTGGTGCTGTTCCCGTGGTTTCTCGGCTGGAAGGACCCCGGCCTGACCTTCGACGTGGCGTTACATGCGGGCACGCTCCTTGCGGTGTTTGTCTACTTCTGGCGCATGTGGGTAGACATGATCAAAGCCGCATCAGGCCTCGGCGACTCGAAAAATCCTGAGGTCCGCGAAAACCGGCGGCTTTTTTGGCTGCTCGTCATCGGCACTATTCCGGGGGCCATCGCGGGAGCGCTTTTCGAGAAGAAGGCGGATACTGCGTTCCGCAATCCGCTGGTGATTGGCGTGGCGCTCATTGTGGTGGCCCTAGTTATGTGGGCGGGCGAAAAAGTTACGCGGGATAACGAATCGTTGAAAGAGGTTTCACTGCTCGATGCTGCGATTGTGGGCATCGCGCAGGCGTTTGCCGTCATCCCCGGTGTTTCGCGCTCGGGCAGCACAATGTCCGCCGGCTTGCTGCGCAACATGAAGCGCGAGACCGCGGCGCGCTTTTCCTTTCTGCTTTCAACCCCCATCATTGCGGGGGCTGTGATCCTGAAGGCGCACGAGGTCCACAAGGCTGGAGGGCTGCCGCACGATATGCGGATGGCGTTCCTGGCGGGCATCATCGTCTCGGCGGTAGTCGGATTCTTCGTGATCGGCTGGTTAATCCGCTTCCTCGAAACCCGCACGTTCAAAGGATTTGTAGTTTACCGCATTGCATTAGGTGTGGTAGTATTGGCGCTAGGATTGGGATTGCATCGCTAGGCCAAGTTCCAGGGGTCAGGTATCAGTCGCCAGGGCCTGACGCGCTGAGCCTGGAAACTGGGTTTGAAGCAAGGGTGTTCAATGAGTAAAGACGGGGTTTTCTGAGACTCGACACCTTTAGCCTGTAACCTGACTATGCAATCTACCTCTTCTGCTTCCGCAAGCCGGCAGCGCGAGACGCGCGCGAAGACTCCTCTGCTCGATGGCCGCCGCCGCTGCGAGTTGGCCGGATTTCTCCTCAGTATCCTTGGTCTATTACTCATTCTGAGCCTCGTCTCCTATCACCCGCTGGACCCTTCCTTCGATACGGCTGCCGCGAGCGGCAGCGTTCACAACTGGGTGGGCGTGGTGGGGTCTTACGCGGCGGACGCGATTCTTCAGATTTTCGGGTGGAGCGCCTTTCTTCTTCCGCTTTTCTGCTTTGTTGCCGGAATACGGTGGCTTTTGGTGCGTCCGCTCGAATCACCGGGTGCAAAAGCAATGGGCGCGGCGTTGCTCACCGGTTCGCTTGCTGCGCTTTTTGAACTCCTCCCGCACGCTCCCAATGTTTTCGGAGCGATTCGCGCCAGCGGTATCGTGGGGTTTTATCTGGCTGCCGGCCTGGTTGACACGCTTAATCGCGTTGGGGCTGCGATTGTCGCTGCTACGGCGCTGTTTGCTTCGCTATTTCTTGTGACCAAGTTTTCGTTTTCCTGGGCGGCCCGTGTTCTCCACTCGGCTTCGCGCGCGGTTTTTGGACCGCTGCGGGCGCACTGGTCCGCGCGGCGGGAGGAACGCGAGCGCAAGCGCCTGCAAGAGCAAATGGCCCGCGAGAGATCGGTCGGCAAGGAGCCGATCGTGTCACAGCGCGCTGCTCACGGCCCGCAACCGGAGAAGCCGAAAACCTTGGCTACGCTTCACGTCGTTCCTCAAACCAGCCGTCTGGATGACGTGGAACTTGAAGATGAGGAGGAGAAAGAGTATGAGCCTTTGCTGGGCGAGCCTGCTCTGGCGGAACCTGGCATTCAATCCCGAACTGACACCGGGCATGCAAGCCCTGCCAAACCGAAAGTGGTGAACAAGAAGGGCGCCAAATACAAGCTGCCTGCCACCACGATGCTACGTCAACCCGAAGATCAGGAGGGCGTTAACG
>DASZAA010000392.1:0-3116 GCA_035945615.1 Terriglobia bacterium | reverse complement strand
CGTGCCCGTGAAGCCCGCCGGCAAAAAACTGTAGCGGCGGCCTCTGGCCGCCGGTCTTTACTATTAAAAACCGGCGGCCCCTTATAGGCTTTGCCCGCCGCTACAAAACGGCCGCTACAATTGGTTGACCACCAGCAGGCTTTGTAGCGCGGACCTCCGTTGTTGAGGTCCGCGGCTTTTCATCAGGAACTTGGGTACAAGCCGCGGACCTGAAAATCGCAGGTCCGCGCTACTGCTACAGGCAAGTTCCCAAAGATTGGCCTCGTTGCCCGATCACGGCATCCCGCATGACAAAAATCGGCAATATTGGGAAACTCTAACTTATGAAGATCGGTTAAGCCTCCCGTGCTGGACACTAACCTGAGCGGCTGTCAGAGGTTAAGAACCTGGTAAGACCTTCCTAATGATTCCGCATTTGGCGAACCAGTTGCTTTTGGGTAGTGTGCCATTCGGGCTGGGGCACGGATGGACACTTCGCTACGAGGAAGGTTCTAAATGAAGAGAACTGCAAAAGGTTTCTCACTGATTGAGCTTTTGATCGTTGTGGCCATCATTCTGATCATTGCGGCCATCGCGATTCCGAATTTGCTTCGCTCACGCATCGCGGCCAACCAGGCGTCTGCCGTGGGTTCATTGAAGGCGATTAACACGGCTGAAGTTGCCTACACGACAACTTACAACATTGGCTACAGCGCGGCGCTGGTTAATCTTGCTCCGCCTTCGTCAGGTCAGCCCACTTCCACCAGCGCGGGCTTGATTGATAGCACGCTGGCAAGCGGCACGAAGGCCGGTTATACCCTCACTTACACGGCTAGCACCGCCGTCAACGGCCAGGTTCCTGGCTATACCGTCACAGCTAGCCCGCAAGCCGTCGGACAGACAGGCCAGAACTTCTACTTTACCGACGAATCTGACGTGATCCGCTTCAATACTTCGGCAACCGCCGCAGTGACAGACTCTCCCATCGGCGGCTAACTTGGCGCCGGGAGTTGCAACCCCTCGGGGAGTTCCTTCAGGAACTCCCCGGTTTTTTTTGGTGCGTCGGCATCCTGCTGGCTGTTACCCAAATATGGCGCGCCAGGCTTTGTAGCTTTGTAGCGCAGACCTCCGTATTTGAGGTCTGCGGCTTTTCTGTCCATTCAAAGGCCGCAGACCGCTAAAGCGGCGGTCTGCGCTACACGGCTCCTCGGAATGACACTTCCGGAATGTGTCACGTTATTCAGATACGCGATACTAGTTTTACGCTGCGTGTAATTCCTAATCAGTTACAATAAGTCCGATATGCTGGCCGTCGAGACACGCGATCTGACAAAGGACTATTTAACGGGTTTCTGGCGCAAGCGGCCGCGCCGGGCGCTGGACCGTTTGAATCTGAAGGTTGAAGCGTCCGAAACATTTGGCTTGCTAGGTCCGAACGGCGCCGGTAAGAGCACCACGCTGAAGCTTCTTTTCCGACTCATTTTCCCCACCTCGGGAACGGCCCGCATTCTTGGCCGTGACCTGAGCGACCTCTCTGTGCACGCGCGTCTCGGCTATCTCCCGGAAAATCCGAGTTTCTACGATCACTTGAGCGCGCCGGAGTTCTTAGCGTTTGCGGGCGAGCTTTTTGGCTTGGACCGCTCAACCGTAGGGCGGCGGTCGGAAGAATTGCTCGAGCGCGTGGGTCTCGCCGAGGCGCGCCGTCTTCCGGTGCGCAAATTTTCCAAGGGCATGGTCCAGCGGCTGGGCATTGCGCAAGCCTTGATGAACGATCCGGATTTGGTTTTTCTCGATGAGCCGATGTCGGGCCTCGACCCCATCGGCCGCAGGGAAGTGCGCAATCTTATTCTGGACCTTCGCCGCGAAGGGAAAACCATATTTTTTTCCACCCACATTCTTTCCGACGCCGAGGCGCTCTGCGACCGCGTGGCCATTCTTAATCGCGGACAATTGCTCGGATCGGGCGACCTGCGCGAACTTCTGCGGCTCGACGTATCGGCCACAGAAGTTGTGCTTGCCGACCCTCCACTCGATGCTCTCGAAAAGCTGAGGCCTCTCGCCCGCTCGGTGGCGCGCGCCGGAAGCCAGGTACGCATGGAATTCGGCGGCGAGCACGACCCCGAGTTCGTGCTCAAAACAGCGCAGCAGAGCGGGGCGCGGATCGTTTCCTTCAATCCAGTGAAATCTTCCCTGGAGGATTACTTCATGGCGCAGGTAGGCGCGCCATCGAGCGAGGTCAACAATGCGAGGTTAAGTAAAACCGATGAGTCAAGTCTTCGCGGTCTTTGCTCCCCGAAGGGGAGATACAAGAATAGCCGTGGGTGAAACCCACGGTCGCGCAGAGGGAAGAGCGCCGGCCCTGGAGGGGCCGAACAATTCAGACGGCTATTCGATCTTCAACCCCTCCAGGGTTGCCGATAGGCGCTGACGGTTGCACTCCGTGGGTTCCACCCACGGCTATTCAGGTTTCACCGCTTCGCGGTGGGAATGCGTGGCAGAAAACCGATGATCCATCGCATCTCAACGATCGCGTTGCACGTGTTTAAGCAGTCGGTGCGCGACCGGGTGCTTTACAACCTGATCGTCTTTGCCATCCTCATCATCGGGGCCGCCATCCTTTTCGGCCAGATTTCAGTGGGCATACAGCAGATTATCCTGGTGAACTTGGGACTGAGCGCCATTTCTGTTTTCGGCGTGCTCATCGCCATTTTCATCGGAATCAGCCTGGTGTGGCGCGAGATCGAGCGGCGGACGCTTTATAACGTGCTGTCGAAACCCGTGGCGCGCTGGGAATTTATTCTGGGCAAATATCTGGGGCTGCTCCTGACGCTTTTGGTAAACACGGCCATCATGGCCGCCGGTTTCTACCTTGCGCTTTTCTATCTGAACCATCATTTCGCGCGCCAGGACCTTGGCCCGCTCGAGGCGATTTACCTCATTCTGCTCGAGCTTGCCCTTGTGGTCGGCGTGGCTTTGTTCTTTTCCTGCATTTCCACGCCAGTGCTTTCCGCCGTATTTACATTCTGCGTGTTTGTGATTGGCAATCTTCTGGCCGACATTCGCTGGTTCGGTCACGAATCGGGCAGCGCCCTCATGAGCCGCGTAACCGCGGTTCTTTATTACGTCCTGCCGGATTT
>DASZAA010000391.1:0-6128 GCA_035945615.1 Terriglobia bacterium | reverse complement strand
CGGCCTCTGGCCGCCGGTTTTTAGAAGTAAACACCGGCGGCCAGAGGCCGCCGCTACAGACCTTCGTTAGCCCACGACCAAATCAGGATGATAAACGCTGCCGGAAACGTGGCGGGCGACCGCGATGAGGCGGCGGTTGCTGTTCATGATTTTCAGCAGCGACAGAGCGGAGGCGCGCCCGGCGCGCAGCCCTCTTTCGGGCCGCAAGGATGGGGCAAGCTCAAACGCGTGGCCATGCCGCACGTTGCTCTCTTCGCGGCCGCGCACCACAAGCTCCGGACAATCCGGCAGAAGCGATTCGAGCGGAACCAGAGCGTTTGACACCGGCCCGGCGGCGGCAAGCTCTTCGAGCTTGGGCAGGGTGATGGAGCGATCTTCCCGGAATTCAGCCACAGCCGTGCGCCGCAGGCTGCCGAGATGCGCCGGACATCCTAGCCGCTTACCGATATCATGCGCAAGCGAACGGACGTAGGTACCGCCGCTGCACTCCACCGAGAAGCGCGCTTCGCCGCTTGAATCGAACCGGGCCAGCTCAAACGCGTAGACTTCGACCTCTACAGGATTGAGCGCCACCTCTACGTGCTGCCGCGCCAGTTTGTACGCGCGCACCCCGCCCACGCGCTTGGCCGAAAACGGCGGCGGCGTTTGCTCGATTCGCCCGGTAAATTCCTGCATTGCGCGTTCAAGCTCTGCCTGCACCGGTAATCTCCCCGCGGGCTCTGAGCGCGCCGTTCCAGTGGCGTCATACGTGTCGGTCGCGAAGCCAAAGCGGATGGTCCCTTCGTAGGATTTCCGCGACTTCAGATAGAACTGGGCAAAGCGCGTTGCCTTTCCGATTGAAAGCGGCAAGACACCGGTGGCAAACGGGTCGAGCGTGCCAAAATGGCCAATGCGGCGAATTTTGAGCAGCCCTCGCACCTTAGCGACTACGTCGTGCGACGTGAAGCCCTCGGGTTTGTCGACTAAAAGGACGCCGGAGATTTCGCCGTCGATTGCTCGTTGATCAGTCATCCTCTTTGTCCTGCGCGTGGAGTTGCCGCATCAGCCCTTCCAGACGCACGCTTTCTTCCGGTCCGTGGTCGAGCAGGAATTCCACCTCCGGCGTGCGTCGCAAGCTCAGGCGGCGGCCTAGTTCCCGCCGCACATAGCCTGCGGCGGAATTCATTCCCTCAAGGGTGGATTGCGCAGCCGTTTCGCCGCCGAGCACGCTAACGCGCACGCGCGCGTGCTGCAGGTCCGCCGTGAGATCAACGCGCGTGATGGTGGCGAAGCCGATGCGCGGATCGTTTAGCTCCTCGGTGATCATCTGTGCGATTTCGGCGCGGATTTGGTCCGCCAGCCGTTCCATCCGGTGCGATGGGGTTTGCATCAGTGTCCTCCTTGGAAGTGGTGCGCGGGCCGCCGCTACAACCGCAGTTGTCACGCAGGCTCTGAAGCCCGGCGCTATGCGGGAATTCTGAAGTCAGTAAAAATCGATCGTGTAATTGGCGACATCCTGCCCAAGAATTTTTTCTGATTCGGCGAGCGCCTGCTGAAGCAGCGATTCGAGGACCGGCTGGCTACTGGATATGCTGACCACCGCTATGGTGGCAAGCTGCCAGGAATCCTGATGATCAAGCTCGGCGACCGCGGCGTTGAAACGGGCACGAAGGCGGCCCTTAAGCTTTTGCAGGACGGCTCGTTTTTCCTTGAGGGAATGAGAATAAGGAAGCTGGATTTCCAGCGTTAACTGGCCAACGGGCATGGCGGGCACCCTGGCACCCTAGGCGATGGCTTCTTCAACCACTCTTTCGGTGACGTAGGCTTCGATCACGTCGCCGGTCTTCACGTCATTGAAATTCTCAAGCGCGATGCCGCACTCCATGCCGGAGCGCACCTCGGGCACGTCGTCCTTGAAGCGCCGCAGCGAGCGGATTTGGCCCTCATACACCACCACATTGTCACGCAGCAGCCGCACCTTGGCCTCGCGCGTGAGCTTGCCATCCTGCACGTAACCGCCGGCCACGGTGCCTACTTTGGAGATGCGGAAAACGTCGCGCACTTCAATACGGCCAAGAGCGGTTTCCTTATACTTTACGGCGAGCAGACCCACCTTCGCTTTGCGGATCTCATCCACCAGTTCGTAGATGATGGTGTGCAGGCGGATGTCCACCCGCTCGAGCGCCGCAAGCTCGGCGGCTTTGCGCTCAGGGCGAACGTTAAATCCGATGATCACGGCGTTGGATGCGGTGGCAAGTAGCACGTTGGTTTCGGTGATCGCGCCCACGCCCGCGTCAATAACCTTCACCTTTACCTTTTCGTCGCTGAGCTTTGACAACGTGTCGGTAAGCACTTCCACCGATCCTTGCACGTCCGCCTTAAGGATCAAGGGCAGCTCTTTTACATCGCCCGCCGCAAGCTGCTGGTGAAGCTGATCGAGCGTCAGCCGGGCGGACTTGGCGAGCGCCATTTCGCGAGCCTTCGCCTGGCGGTGTAAAGCAATTTGCCGCGCCTTTCCCGTGTCTTCAATCACGTGCAGCTTATCGCCTGCCTGAGGAACGTCTTCGAGGCCTAGGACTTCTACTGGGGTTGAGGGCGGAGCTTCCACCGATGGTTGGCCAAGGTCATTCAGCATGGCCCGGACTTTGCCGTAAATCGACCCCACGATAAACGCATCGCCAGCGTGCAGCGTGCCGTTTTGAACCAAGACGGTAGCTACGGGGCCGCGGCCACGGTCGAGCTTAGCTTCAAGCACGGTCCCGGAAGCCAGCCGGTTGGGATTGGCCTTAATCGCTTGCATGTCCGCCACCAGCAGAACCATCTCGAGTAGAAGCTCCAGGTTCTTTTTCTGTTTGGCGGAAACCTCCACCGTGACGGTGTTGCCGCCCCACGCTTCGGGCATCAGATCGAGGTCGGCAAGTTGCTTCTTGACGCGCTCCGGGTTTGCTTCCGGCTTGTCGATTTTATTGATGGCGACAAGGATGGGCACTTCCGCCGCGCGGGCATGATTGATGGCCTCAACCGTCTGCGGCATCACCCCATCATCCGCAGCGACTACAAGGATCACCAAGTCCGTGACGCGGGCGCCGCGCGCGCGCATGAGGGTGAACGCTTCGTGGCCGGGGGTATCGAGAAAAACCACTTTGCGCCCGCCCACATCCACGTGATACGCGCCGATATGCTGGGTGATGCCTCCTGCCTCTCGCGCCGCCACGCTGGTCTCGCGGATGGCGTCAAGCAGCGAAGTCTTGCCGTGATCGACGTGGCCCATCACCGTCACCACGGGCGGGCGCGGCCTGAGGTCTTCCGGCTTATCCGCCACTTCCACTTCGTGCGTCACTTCCTCTTCATAAGAAATGATAGTGACCGTAGCCCCAAAGCCACGCGAGACTTCCTGCGCCGTCTGGCTATCGAGCGTCTGGTTAATGGTGGAGAAAATGCCCTTTTCGAGCAGACGTTTGATCACGTCTTTGGCGCGTACTTCCAGCTTTTCAGAAAGCTCCTTGATGCTCACGCCCTCGGTGATCGTGATGTTGCGCGTGATTGGAACTTCTTCCGGCACGATGGGCTTGGCAAGCTGCGGTAGCGGCCTGCCCGGAAGTGGGCGGCCTCCCGGAGCGCCCCGATAAGGCGCGGGGCGGGTTGCTTGCGCGCCACCATCGGCGGGCGATTTCGGCGCTGTACGCGCAGTGGTCGGGTGCATCGGGCGGTGCTCGCCTGGGCGGCGCGTCGCCAGCGGGCGTGCGGGCGACGCTTTCGGACGGGCTGCGCCGGGGTAAATCGGCTGGTCGGATGCGAGCGGCTTCTTGCCGGGCGCTGGGCGGCCTTGCTGCCGGGCCGCAATCGGGGAAGGCTTGCTTTGACTCCCGGCAATCCCCGTTCTGGCCGGGATGGATGAGACAGACGAGCTTGGTGAAACCGGTTGGGCTGCGGGCCGCGGCGCGGCAGACGGGGGAGTCACAATTCGGTCAAGCGCGGGAAGCCGGGCGGAAACACCCGGCAGCGGCACGGCCTTCGAGGGCGCAGTCCGCGCGGGAGCGGCTTCGGAAGGCGCTCCTGCCGCCGGCCTGATGACGCGCTCGCCAGGCGCCAGAGGTGCAATCCGGCTGGGTGAAGCCGGTCGGACCGGCGGCGGCGTGATGGCCCGCCGGACGTCTTCTTTGATCTGGTCGATGGTGCGCCCCACGAGTGGGGTAGCCTCATGAGGATGCGCAACCGGCGTTGGTGCCTTGGGCGTCACCGGAGGCGGCGTAGATGGCGCGGAAGCAGCCGGCGAGGCAGTCTGAGCCGGCAAAGCTTGGCTTGCGGCAGAGGGCTTTTGGGGCTCCGCCGACGGCTGTTCGGATTCGCGGAAATGCTCGCGAACCTTGTCGGCGATGTCGCCTTCAATGGCGCTCGAATGGGACTTGATATCCGCGTGACCAATTTCATGCAGATAGTCCAATAAGACCCTATTTTTGATCTCGAGCTCTCTCGCCAGATCGTTTATGCGAATCTTTCCACTCACCTGCAGTCCTCAATTCCTGATACGTGATGCCAGTGCGCTAGAATATTATACGTTCTGATTCTAAAGGAGTTATTGGGTTCGTCCCGTAAATCCTGTGCATCTTCCCATCGTGCCCGCCATTTTCTAATCTTTTGGCTGGTTGGGATTACCCTCATCAGTTTCAGCCGTAGTTTGGGTATTTTCGCCAGTTTCGGAGGCGGCAACAACCGGCGGAATTTCTGGTTCGCTCGCAACAGCTTTTTCAGCCTCGCCGTTCCCGCTCGGTTCTTCGCCTACTTCTTCAGGTGAAGTTTGTACCGCCTCAGTGGCGCCTTCGTCCGCCACGGGCGGCTCCGGCTTGGTTAAAACATCTCCAGCCGGTTGGGCCTGCTCGTCGGCTTGTTCGGCCTGTTCAGCTTGCCGGGCCTGCTCAGCCTGCTCGCCCTGTTCGAAGTATTCGATCACAACCTGCCGGATTTTCTCCACCGTTTTTTCGCCGATGCCGGGAATTCGGGTAAGCTCATCGGGCGTCATCTGCGCGAGCTGTTCGACGGTTTCAATGCCGTGGTCCTTCAATTTTTGCAGAGTTTTCTCGCCGAGGCCCACCAGTTGATCCACCGCGGCGCCCCGGCGGGCCATGGCAGCCATTTGGGTTTCGATTTCCTGGCGTTTTTCTTCCTCGCTCTTGATGTCGATGTGCCAGCCAAGCAGTTTGGCGGCCAGACGGACATTTTGCCCCTTCTTGCCAATCGCCAGCGAGAGCTGAGAGTCGTCCACAATCACTTCCAGGTTTTTCTCTTCCGAATCCACGATGGAAACGTGATTGATCTTCGCCGGGCTCAGCGCATTGGCGGCGAATGTCACCGGATCTTCATTGTATTCAATGATGTCGATTTTCTCGCCGCGCAGCTCGCGGATGATCGACTGCACGCGCATCCCCTTCATGCCGACACAGGCGCCCACGCAATCGACATCGGGATCTTTTGAATATACAGCCACTTTCGTGCGCTCGCCCGCCTCGCGCGCCATGGCTTTGATCACCACCGTGCCATCGTAAATTTCCGGCACTTCCATTTCAAATAGCCGCTGCACCAGAACGGGGTCGGCGCGCGAAATAATCACCTGCGGTCCGCGCGCGGCGCGGTCGACGGCAGTGATGACGGCGCGAATCCGGTCGCCCACCTGAGCGTTTTCCAGGCGCGATTGCTCGCGGCGCGGCATCCTTCCTTCCGTGCGCCCGAGATCGACGATCACATCTGGCCCTTCGAGGTGTTTCACCGTGCAATTCACCAGCTCGCCGATGCGGTTGTTATATTCGGCAAAAACCGTGTCGCGCTCGGCTTCGCGCACCTTCTGGAAAATGACTTGCTTCGCAGTCTGAGCCGCGATGCGCCCGAGCACTTCAGTCCGCTTAGGAATCCGTACTTCGCCCTCGACGCTTGCGGCGGGATCGTAGCGGCGCGCGTCTTCAACCGAAAGCTCGTGGTCGGAGTCGGCCACTTGCTCAACCACCTTCTTCACCGCGCAGACTTCCACCGCGCCGGTTTCCTTATTGAAATGCGATTCAAGGTCTTCCGAGGATTTGTAATACTTGCGCGTGGCGACCAGAATGGCGTCTTCCACGGCGGAAATAATCACCTGCGGATCGATGCCCTTCTCGCGG
>DASZAA010000390.1:0-12084 GCA_035945615.1 Terriglobia bacterium | reverse complement strand
GCGGTAGGTGGAATAAAAACTGTACAGTTCGAGGCCAGCGGCGGCGTCTCTGTCGAGCCGCTCAAACTGAGCCCGGATATGCTGATGGACCTCGAACAGAACCTGATGCTTTTTTTCACCGGCAGTTCCCGCTCCAGCTCGGATATTTTGAGCGGACAGGATCGCTCCGTGCAAAAGAACGAAAGCGCCGTTCTCGACGCCTTGGCCGAGTTGAAGGATATGGTCCCCATCATGCGCAAGGCGCTCCTAAGCGGTAATTTCGCCGCTTTTGGGGCTATGCTGCACGACGGCTGGACCATCAAGAAGCGCATTTCCGCCAAGATTTCGAATTCCCGCATTGACGATATCTACGAAACGGCCCGGCAATCGGGCGCGCTCGGAGGAAAGATTACGGGCGCCGGCGGCGGCGGGTTTCTGCTCCTTTACTGCGACCCTGAAGCTCAACCAAGCGTGCGGGCTGGTCTCGCGGCCTTCGGCTTAAAAGAGATGCGGTTCCATTTCGACCTGGGCGGAAGCCGGGTTGTGTATAACGATCCTTTCTTCGATTCTAGCGGACGCGGTGGAATGCGCTGGGCGTTTTCAACCAACCTTGAGCAATTGCGCCGCGTGGCGGGATCGGCATAGACACAATCCCGGCCGTACAGTCTGTGCGACAACTACGGCTTTTCTCAAATCAAAAACCCAAAATTTACACAAAGCCATAAACCAGTGACGCCTGACTGTGTAACAGCGGCATCTGGCCGCCAGCCTTTACTATTAAAACGGCGGCCGAAGCCTGTAAGGGCCGTCGCTACAGTCAATAACTTTCGCTGACGCTCCGTATAGAATAGTTTCGTGCTCCGAATTCACGCATCAAAGGAAACCCATGCCGGGAGACATCTCGAAAGCGTTTTTGCTTGCTGCCGGGCAGGGCACGCGATTGCGGCCTCTCACGGATCATACGCCCAAGTGTCTGATTCCCATTGGCGGCCAACCGCTGCTGAGCATCTGGCTGGACTTTTGCGAACGCTTGGGCGTGCAGGAAGTGCTCATTAACACGCATCATCTCGCTGGGCAAGTAAGCGACTGGGCCGCAAAACAGAAGTCGGCTATTAAGATTCAACTGTTCTATGAGGACGCGCTGCTCGGAAGCGCCGGAACCCTCGCCGCCAATCGCGCTTTCGTTGGGGATGACAGTAATTTCTATGTTTTCTATGCCGACAATCTAGTACGAACCGATCTTTCCCGGCTTAGGTCGACGCACCGCGAGAACTCTGGCGTGGTGACGATGGGACTCTTCGAGACGCCGCGACCGCAGGATTGCGGCATGGTCACGCTCGAAGACAACGGGCGTATCATCAGTTTTGAGGAAAAACCGGCCCATCCTCGCAGCAATCTGGCCTTTGCGGGACTTCTGATCGCCTCGACTTCATTGTTTGACTGGCTGCCCCAACCCACTAACCATGACGACTCTGGTGGTACGTCACGCGCTGCGGATTTAGGCAAGGAAGTCCTGCCGAAGCTGGTCGGGAAGATGTGGGGCGCGCGGCTCGATGGCTACCTGCTAGATATTGGGACACCGGAGAATTATGCGAGGGCGCTCCGAGAATGGCCGATGGTGAGCCGCGCGGGTGGAGCAGACTCGGATGCAGCGTACTAAGCAAAGGAGAATTCTTGAAAACACGCTTCATCCTGCTAGACCGCGATGGTGTGATTAACCGCAAAGTGCAGAATGGCTACGTCACCGCGTGGAATGAATTTCTATTTCTTCCGGGGGTATTCGAAGCCTTGCGCCGGCTTGCAGCAGGCGGCTTCCTGCCCATCGTCGTCTCAAACCAGGCCGGTGTTGGTAAGGGTCGGATGTCGCTGCTTGCTTTGAATCAGATCACAGCACGTTTCGTGAGAAGGGTAGAAGCGTGCGGCGGCCGCATCCATAAGGTATATTACTGCACGCATCGCAAAGACACCCGCTGCCTCTGCCGGAAGCCCCGCCCCGGACTTTTGCTCCAGGCGCAACGGGAAAACCATTTCGATTTGGGGAGCACCTACTTTATCGGCGATTCGGTCAGCGATCTGATCGCGGCAGAACGCGTGGGATGCCCGGCGATTTTGGTTAGCGGGAACCCGGCGAGCCTGGTCAAAGGATATTCTTCCCGCCCAGCAGCGGTGGCGCCCGACCTCCTCTCGGCGGTAGATTTTATTATCGGCCGTGGATGAGCGCCATCTGCTAAATTTTGCCAGGTTCTGTTACACTGGCAAATCAAGCGTGTGCGGTTTGCGATGCCCGCTCGCGGGCTTGGTTGAACTGGAGGGGACCGTGGTTTTTTGTAAATCAAAATTACCCCCATTCTATGTAATCGCAGGGTTTGACCGTTACTATGCGGAGAGCCGTTGAAATCGTCCTCGTTTTAACCATCATCGGCGCCACCCTGGCGTTCGGGGGAGTGCAGCCACTTGCTTATTCCTTGATGGAAATTGCCATTTTTGTGGTTTTCGCGGTTTTACTCGTATGGCAGGCACGCCGCGGACAAATCCAGCTTGATATCCCGCTCTGGCCGGCGCTTTTCGCTCTTCTAGTTATTCTTCAGTTGATTCCTCTGCCGCAAGGATGGATTGCCGCGCTGGATCATGCGCGTCTGCCTTCAGCCTCCATTCAAAACATCGAACACACGGTGGGACGCGCGGTGCCTCTCAGCATCTATCCCCACGCCACGCTCTACGCGCTGATCCAGTTTCTCGCTTATCTCGGCGCTTTTGTGCTTGCCGCCTATGTCTTCGATTCACGCCAACGGAACAGTATTTTGGTAAAAACGCTGATTTTTCTGGGACTCTTTGAAGCCGCTTACGGCATTGTGCAATACCTTACCGGCTGGCAAAAGATATTTACCATGAAGAAGGTTTTTTACACAGACGCCGGGACAGGCACGTTCATCAATCATAATCACTTTGCGGGTTTTATTGAGCTCACGTTTCCTTTTGTGCTGGGCACCATATTTTATTATTTCCAAATCTGGCGCGATGGGCGCCGCCGCGGGCCGGCGCGGGTTGACCCGGCCACTGCAAGCTCGGCGGGCGTTCAATCGTTGTTTTATGCCTTTCTGTTGATTGTTTCTGTGGTGGCGGTCATTTTTTCCCGCTCCCGCACCGGGATTCTTGCAACCTTGTTCGCGATTGTTTTTATCGGGCTGCTCGCCCAACTGAAGACTCGTCAGAAGGCATGGTTATTGGGTCTGGCTGCGTTCGTGCTAATAGCTGTGGGCTATGGCTTGTGGATCGGCCTGAATCCCGTGCTCTCGCGGTTTGCGATGTTTGAAGGAGGCTCCAAGTATTTTGAGGCGGAGGGTCGCGTCCCTACGTGGAGATCCACTTATGAAATTGTGCGCCATCATCCGCTCACCGGGATCGGCCTCGGTACGTTCAGGTATGGCTTTCCCCATTTTCAGACGTACTATCTCACTCTTTACTATACGCACGCGCATAGCGACTACCTCGAGCTGCTCGCGGAAACCGGATGGCTGGGCGCGCTGCTCCTTTTCGTGCCTATATTTGTGCTGCTGATTATGATGGTGCGGTCGTTCCTGACCGACTCGCGGCGCTATCGCCCTGCAGTGACGCTCGGTTGCATCGGCAGCACGCTCGCTTTGTTGATCCACAGTGTTGCGGATTTCAACCTCCACATCCCAAGCAACGCGCTCGTCTTTTCCGTTGTGCTGGGAATGGGGTATAAAGCAGCCCGCATCGAGCGCAGAAATGAGGGGGCAAAAGCCGCCGCGGATCACCCCGCAGTCTCCGGACGAGTGCCGCGAAAATCAGGCGTTTCCTGATTCATGGAGTTGAAAGCCGGGAGGGGGCGCTGTCTCAAGTCCCGCATTTTTTCCCCTGAGCGCCTTGACGCGGTCCCGCAGTTGCGCCGCCTTTTCAAATTCAAATTGGCGCGCGGCGTCGCGCATTTGCTCCTCAAGCGCCGCAATCAGCTGCGTGAGTTCATCGGCAGACGCGGGTTCGGGTGGCTCCTCCAACGCCGGCAAGAGCGCGTAGTCGGCTTCGGAGATCGCGGCGAGTTGCATATCCACCGGCTTGATGATCGACTGTGGCGTGATGCCATTTTCACGGTTGTAGTGAAGCTGCTTTTCACGGCGCCGGTTTGTTTCACTGATTGCATAGCGCATGGAGTCGGTTATCGTGTCACCGTAGAGAATCGCTCTACCGTGAATGTTGCGGGCGGCGCGGCCCATGGTCTGAATCAGCGAGCCTCCCGACCTCAAAAAACCCTCTTTGTCCGCGTCGAGCACCGCCACGAGCGAGACTTCCGGCAAGTCCAGACCTTCGCGCAGCAGGTTAATGCCAATTAGCACGTCGAATTCGCCACGTCGCAGGCTGCGCAGAATCTTCACGCGGTCGAGCGTATCAATCTCCGAATGCAGGTAACGGCAGCGCACGCCTACTTCGGTGTAATACTCCGCCAGGTCTTCGGCCATGCGCTTGGTGAGCGTCGTCACTAATACCCGCTCACCCGTCTTGACTCGCTTATGAATCTCAGCCAGCAAATCGTCGATCTGATTGCGCGTAGGCCGCACCTCGATTTCCGGGTCGATTAAGCCGGTGGGCCGTATCACCTGCTCCACCACGATCCCACCCGACTGAGTAAGTTCATAAGGCCCGGGCGTGGCGGAGACGAAAACCACCTGGCCTGCGCGATGCTCGAACTCTTCGAACGTCAGCGGCCGGTTGTCGAGCGCCGAAGGCATCCGGAAGCCGTATTCCACCAGCACCTGCTTGCGCGAGCGATCGCCGTTGTACATGGCGCGAAGTTGCGGAACCGTCTGGTGGCTTTCGTCAATGACAATGAGTGTGTCCTGCGGGAGATAGTCGAGCAGCGTGGGCGGCGGCTCGCCCGGCAGGCGGCCGGATAGGTGCCGCGAGTAATTCTCAATGCCGTGGCAGTAGCCCATCTCCTTCATGATCTCAAGGTCAAACATCGTCCGCTGGTGCAGGCGCTGCGCCTCCACTAGCTTGCCCTGCTTTTCGAGTTCGCCGCGCCACCACGCCAGCTCACTCTGCATGCGCTCGATGGCCAGCTCGCGCCGCTCTTTCGGCATCACGTAGTGTGTGCGCGGATAAATCGGCAGACGCGTCAGCGTCTGCTTCACCTGGCCGAGCAGTGGGTCGATCTGCTTGAGCGCGTCCACCGTTTCGCCCCACATCTCGATGCGGTAAGCGTTGTCCTCATATGTCGGATAAACTTCGATCACGTCGCCGCGCACGCGAAACGTGCCGCGCCGGAAGTCGCCTTCGGTGCGCTCGTATTGGATTTCCACTAGCCGGCGCAAAATATCCTGCCGCGAAATCTTCTGCCCCCTTTCGAGCAGCAGCACCATACCGTAATAAGCTTCGGGCGATCCAAGACCATAGATGCAACTGACGCTGGCCACAATCAGGCAGTCGCGGCGCTCGAAGAGCGATCGCGTGGCGGACATGCGAAGCTTATCCAGCTCGTCGTTGATGGTGGCTTCTTTCTCGATGTAGACATCACCCGCGGGAATGTAAGCTTCGGGCTGGTAGTAGTCGTAATAGCTGACGAAATATTCCACCGCGTTATGAGGGAAAAAAGCGCGGAATTCGTGATAAAGCTGCGCCGCAAGCGTCTTATTATGTGCAAGCACCAGGGCCGGGCGGTTCGTGGCCTCAATCACCTTGGCCATGGTGAAAGTCTTACCCGAGCCAGTGACGCCCAGCAAAACCTGATGCTGTTCCCCGCTCTCGATGCCGCGGACGAGCTGCTCAATCGCCGTCACCTGATCGCCGCGCGGCTGATAAGCCGATACCAGCTTGAAGTCCATAGGATTTGTCCTCTGACTATTTTACCGTTTCCTGCATCGCTGCGTGGGCGGCGGGTAGCGGTGAGAGCTTCCAAAAAATTGGTTGAAACCGAAACAGGCCCCACGCAAAGGTGCAAAGACGCAAAGTTCCGTTAAATAAACAGAAGAGTTTTTTCTTTGCGCTTCCTTTGTGCCTTAGCGCCTTTGCATGAGGCTATGGATTTTTTCACAGCTTCGTAGGTTTTCCGCACAACGAGCAGCAATTCTCGCATAGCTCATTTGTCCATAACCCTTCTGTTACAATGATGAAAGCAGCAGGCGCGTACCATGTCCGACCTCTCCAGCGCGATAAACTCGAACGTTCATCACGCCTTCGGCAGGCCAAAAAAGCTGAAGATGGTGATCTTTTTCGTCACCTCGGTTTGCAACGCCAAATGCCGCACATGCTTTTACTGGGATGAACTTAACCGGCGCGGCGACCTCACATGGAACGAAATACAGAAGCTCTCCGCCACCATGCCCCGCTTCACCGACCTTTGGCTTTCAGGCGGCGAACCCATGCTGCGCCGCGAACTCACCGACATCGTTCATCTCTTCTACGCGCAAAACGGAATCCGCTGGATGAATTTACCTACCAACGGCCTTCTACCCGAGCGGACGGCAGAGCGAGTGGGGCGAATCCTTACCGAAAACCCCCTGCTTCATCTCGACCTGAACATTGCCATGGACGGGTTGCATGAGATGCAAGATTCAATTCGCGCCGTGCCCGGCAATTTCGCCAAGACCTTGCAGACGATCGAAGACATACAGTTCTGCAGGGAACGGTTCCCGAACCTGCGCGTCAACATCAACACCGTCATCTGCGCGGAAAACTTTGATCACATTATGGACATCGCGGATTTCGTCAAGGCTAATTGCCGTGTGGACGGGCACTATTTCAACATCATTCGCGGCAACGCTAAGGAAGAAAGCCTGAAGCGCATTCCCGCGGATCAACTCCCTGGCCTTTACAAACAGCTCCAGAAAGTCTACGCCTACTACGCGCCCACCATTCTCCGGCGCCTTGAGGGTGTTGAGCGGCAGGTGGGGAAAATCTACTACCAAGGGATGCTATCGCTGCACAATAAGATTCAACTGCAAAATATCGAAGCGCCGCACCCCTGGCCTATGCCCTGCACCGCCAGCGAAACCTCATTGGTGATCGATTATAACGGCGGCGTGCGCGCCTGCGAGCTGCGCGGCGGCCTCGGAAACTTGCGCGATTACGGCTGCGACTTTGGCAAGTTCTGGGCAAGCGAAGCGCGCAAGAGCGAAGCCGACCGCATCACGCACGACCAGTGCTGGTGTACCCACGTCTGCTTTATCCACGATAGTCTTCGCCACTCCCGCAAGGCCATGTTTTACGATGTCCCTCTTACTTACCTTCAGTCCAAGGCATCACAGTGGGTTGGGTAGGATGCTGACGGCGGCCCGGTAGCAACGGTCAATCGCTTTATGCTTGACCACGGGTCTTTTGTACCAAAGGAAAAGGGTTGTAGCGCAGGGTTCGCCTTGTAACCCTGTGGCAGTTTCGCGCCCAAGAAAAAGCCACAGCCTTAAACTTATGAACGCTGCGCTATAAACTCCCCGGTTGCGATTTATGAGTGGAGGTCTGATTTCGTCGCGGCGGGGTATCGCTCAAGTTGTTCGACCAGCGAGCGGTCACCCAGGCGCTCTGCGTCGCGCGCGTATTTCCAGGCGAGGTCGTTCCGGCCCTGAACCGCGAGAATGCGGCCCAGGCTCACGCAGGGGGCTGCATAGGAGGGGTCAAGCTCAATGGCAGTGAGGAAATAGCGGATGGCGGCGTCCACTTGCCCTCGAAGGTGGGCCATTGTCCCAAGGGCATAGCAGGCTTTAGGATCGGTGGAGTATTTTTCGAGCAGATTCTGCTGCTCATGTATAACGGCTTGTTCTTCAGCTTCTAGCGCGGGCTCAATTACTTTCTTTCGCCAGAAAGACATGTTACTTTGCCAGGAAAGGCGCGAGTGTCTCTTCGATTGTCGCCGGGTTTAAGACTTCGCCTGAATTCATGCGCTCAAGAACCTGCTGGATAGCCTGCTTTGCCTCTTCCTTCTTAAATCCGCGAATGAACCCGTCGAAGGTGTGCTCGCCCGCCATCGCGCGGCTAATTTCAAATTCCTTGTTATGGTCCTGCAACTCGGTGAAGTAGACCACCTTGTAGCGGCCCTGGTAGGTGGTTTCCTTGTAAATCTCAAACATGATTTTCTCGGACTCGAATGCCATTCAGAAAGCCTCTTCGCCTTTTGTACTGTAGCGGCGGCTTCTTGCCGCCGATTTTTGGAAAGCCCGGTGGCGAGACGCCGCCGCGGCATAAAAAATAGCCCCTTATTCTTCAACGCCGAGCAGGATCGACGCGGCAAGCACGGTGGTCCACAGGCCGCGCTTGTCGCCCACAGCGGATTGCGTGATGTTCATGGTGCGCACAATCTTGCTTGAAATCCGGTAAATTTCCTTCTTTTCGTCCCAACTGCGATCGGGATCGAACTCGACGCCAAGCGTGGTGGCGAGCATTTCAGCCGCCAGCTCTTCGGCGTAATCGCCCGCGACCTCCTCTGGCTGTCCAAAGGAGTGATGCTCGGAAAGATAGCCGAACATATCCCGCTCAGCCGGAATCGCCACGCCGACTGAGGCCGCGATCAGGCGGTGCGGCTCGCGTGTGGAATTTTCGCTCATGACGACGAATGTCACTTGGCCCGGGCGCAGCTCCTTCGCGCCCTCGCTGCGCGGAATCAGTTTGCAGCGAGGGGGGAAAATGCTCGAGACGCGCACCAGATTGCAGGCGGCGATTCCCGCCGAGCGTAGCGCCAGCTCAAAGCTCGTCAGCTTTTCGCGGTGCTTCCCTACCCCCTTGGTTAAAAACATCCTTTTGGGAACGAACATAGTTGCTTTCTATCCGTTAGTGGGATTGATGTGACGTTCGACAGTCCAAGAATTAAAATTTCGGGCATCTTTAAGGTGGAGTTTCCAGGCGACAAGGTGAAATGTAAAAGTACAAAAGTCCCGCCGGGCTGTCAATGGAAATCGCGGCCAATAAACGATGCTATAACAGTTCCCGACATCCCTTTTAATATGCCCCTTTTCGGCCCTTCATTACAGAAGGATTACAGAATAGGGTGGCGGCCCTTCGCTGTAGAGACGCGCTCTCTGAGCGCCGGAATTCCGCCGGCTAGAGGCCGCCGCTACAAATATAGGTGTTACGCAAACACTTCATCTCAATACATGCCGCCCTAAAGGACGGTGCTACGCGTGAATCGCTCACTTCGAAGCCGGGGTGTCTCGATTTTTTCTTGACATTAAAATCGATGAGGCGCACAATAAAGCATATTTATACGTAGCATGTATAATTATGCTACGAGATGGGATTAGGGTATTGGAAGCGGTAACTGAAGAAGATATTGCGGCAAAGACGGGCGCCGGACGCGGAAAGCAGAAAGCAGGGCAGCCGGTTCGGGTCGCTGTCGCGGGCGCGACGGGGTACGCGGGGCGTGAGTTGATCGCGCTTCTAGCCGGGCATCCCTCGGTGCGTCTGGCCAGCCTGATGTCTTCGGGACGCAGTGGGAATGATCCTGTAGCTGCAGAAGTTTCGCACCCGTCGCTGCGAGGCGTTGCTTCGGTTCTGATCGAGCCTCTGAATCTGGAGCGGCTGACGCTCGACGAAGTGGACGTAGCGTTTCTCGCCACGCCGCACGAGGCTTCGCACGATCTTGTGCCGGCGCTTCTTGAGCGCGGGCTGCGCGTGATTGACTTAAGCGCCGCCTTTCGTCTGCGCGATCCAGGGGCTTATCCAGGATGGTACGGATTTGAGCACCACGCTGGCCGAGCGCTGGCCGAGGCCGTTTACGGCATTCCGGAGCTAAACGCGCCCGCGATCTGCGAGGCCCGCTTGGTGTCAAATCCCGGATGCTACCCCACCTCGGCGATCCTTGCTCTTGCGCCTCTGCTGAAGGCAGGCGTTATCGACGTAGGAGCCGGGATTATCTGCGATTCCAAGTCAGGAGCAACCGGCGCGGGGCGCTCCTTGCGCGATGATCTGCTTTTTGCAAACGTGAATGAGAACTGCCGCGCTTACGGCCTTTTCCGGCACCGTCACTTGCCGGAAATGCTTCAGGAGCTGGATTTGAGCGGCGAATCTTTTATTTTTACTCCGCACCTTTTGCCCGTGTCGCGTGGAATATTGAGCACCATTTACGTTCGCCTCAGCCGCGAGTGCGAGCAGGCGGAGCTGCTGCAAATCTTGCAAAACTTTTACGCGCAGGCGCCTTTGGTGCGCGTTTATGCGGACGGCAGGCTGCCGGAAATTCAGGCAGTGGCCCGCACGCAATTCGCAGACCTTGGGGTGGCCGTCGATTCTGCTACGCGCCGCGCAGTGATTGTCTCCGCCATCGACAACCTCGGCAAAGGTGCGGCGGGGCAGGCCGTGCAGAATATGAATGTGATGCTCGGCTACCCGGAGGACCAGGGGTTGCGATGACGGTGGTAGTTAAGATTGGCGGCGAGGCTGTAGAATCCCGCCGCGTGCGCCGCAATGTGGCAAAGCAGATTGTGCGGCTCTCCCGGTCCGGGAACAAAGTGGTGGTGGTGCACGGCGGGGGTAAGATGCTCACGCGGGTGCTGGCGGACATGGGCATTTCCACCCACTTCCGAGACGGCTTGCGCGTGACCGACGCCCCAACGCGCGATGTGGCGCTGATGGTGCTTGCGGGGATGGTCAATAAACAATGGGTGGCGGAGATTGAGACGCAAGGCGAGCGCGCAATTGGGCTTTGTGGTAGCGACGGAGGATTGATGGAAGCGCGCAAGTTAATGATGCGCGCCGGGCGGCGAGTCAAAGCCCTTGGTTTTGTGGGGAAGCCGGGAAAAGTGAACCCGGCAATTCTTGAGATAGCGTTCGAGCACGGCATGATTCCAGTGGTCGCAAGCATGGCGCCCGGCCCGCGCGGCGAATATTTCAACATTAACGCGGACGATTTTGCCGCCGCGCTGGCGAATGCGCTGCATGCTGACCGCCTAATCTATCTCACCGAATCCGGCGGCGTGTGGGACGTCCAGCGCAAGCGGCTGCCCGAAGTCCGGGTGGGTGAAATTGAGGACCTCATTGAAAAAGGGGTTGTCCGCGACGGCATGATTCCGAAGCTCCGCTCTTGCGCGCAAGTAATCGAGGGTGGAGTAGGTGAGATCGACATTATTTCTTCGTCCGCGCCCGCCGGCCTCTTGCAGATTTTAGAGAGCCGTGGTCGTGCGGGCACGCGTATTGTGAGGTAATAGTTGTAATGAACTACGAAGCCATCAGGGAGCTCGAAAGCCGTGTCCTAATTCCCACCTACGAGCGTTTGCCTATTCTGGCCGTACGGGGCGAAGGCTGTTACGTCTATGACGATCAGGGGAAACGGTATTTGGATTTGCTCGGCGGTTTGGCCGTGAACTCGCTTGGATACAATCACCCGGAGATTATGGCGGCGTTGCGGGACGAATCGGAAAGTCTACTGCACGTTTCGAACCTGCTCTACCATCCATATCAAGGGCGGGCGGCGGAAAAACTCGCGCGGCTTGCGGGACTCGATCGCGTGTTTTTTGGCAACTCGGGCACGGAAGTTACGGAAGGCGCGATTAAGCTGGCGCGGATTTACGCGCGCAAGCAACATTCCTCCATGCCGTTTGAGCGGGTCGAAGTGCTGGTGGTGGAGAATTCGTTCCATGGCCGGACGATGGGCGCGCTGGCGGCGACGTGGCCGGAAAAATACCGCAAGCCGTTTGAGCCGCTGGTTCCGGGTATCAAATTCGTGGGTTTGAACGATGTCGAGAGCCTCAAGAGGAATTTCTCGCCTCGCGTTGCGGGCTTCATGGTGGAGACCATTCAGGGCGAGGGTGGGGTGGTGGAGATTAGCGAAGAGTTCCTGAAAACGGCTGAGGATTTGTGCCGCAAGCAAGACGCAGTTTTTATCGCGGACGAAATTCAGTGCGGCCTTGGCCGGGCGGGAAGAATGTTTGCCTTTGAGAAATTTGGTTTGCATCCGGACATAGTGCTGGTGGCCAAGCCGCTAGCGGCAGGGCTGCCCTTAGCGGCCATCATCGCGCGTGACCGTGTGGCCAAGGCGTTCTCGCCCGGGCTGCACGGCACGACGTTTGGCGGCGGCCCGCTGCAATGCCGGCTGGCGCTGAAGGTGCTTGAGATTCTTGAGCGGCCCGGCTTCCTCGATCACGTGCGCGAAACGGGCGCTTACTTCCG
>DASZAA010000389.1:0-4623 GCA_035945615.1 Terriglobia bacterium | reverse complement strand
AACTGCTGGTTTGCTGTAGCGGCGGCCTTTGGCCGCCGCTACAGAGCTTAAAGAGTCAAAAGGTATTCCGATGCCGTCATATTGCCAAAGCGGACCTTGCTCACGCGCTCGCCGAGCACGTTGCCGAAATATTGAAGGACCGAGGCAAGGCGAAGCATGAACGCCTTTTCCCTGAAGCCGAAGAGGTGAACCACCGACAACATGCAGAACAAGGTCTTCGAGTAGATCACCAGAAACTTCTCATCCCGCGAGAGCCGCTGCGTAGGATTGAGCGCATTCTTCATCAGGTAGGCCAGCGCCAGGAAGTCGCACTTGAGCTGCATCCTGAAGCGCGTGTAATCGAGCGGCGCGTCGTAGTCTTCAATCGCGCTGCGCACGAAGGGGAACTCGAGGCGGTTGGCGTTCACAATGGAGTGGTAGAACTCCTGGTGCGCCCGTTGCCGCAGGATTTTCTGGCAAGTCGCCTGCAAATAAAACAGCAGCAACGCCGTCGAAATAATCAAAATCATCACAGCTTCGAACATACGATTACCTCATTGACTTCTGTACAGCAACATCGGCAAATGCAGCCACTTCTCTGAGCTCTTTTTCCCGTGAATGAATGGCCGCCTCATTATCACTCTTCTGCGCTATCGCATAGAGCCAAACCATGCACATGCCCAGGTTGCATAAAGGCGTGATGAGAGTGAGCAGCACCCCAGCGTTCTTTCCGCCGGGGGTTAAATACATCAGCGCCATGTTCGCCGCCGGGCCGGCAAACCCGATCCCAAAGCCACAAACCAGGAGACTCAGCTTCTCATCCACTGAATCCCATTGCTGCAGCATAATGTAAAGTAAGGTGTTTAAAACCAGGCAGGCGAAATACAAGTTCTGCTGCAAATCAACTATGAAACGGCCAAATAGATGATCGTAATGAGTCCTTAAGGAAAAATAGGATATGAAGGCGATAATTACAAACACCGCTGCCAGCATGGAGCGGAGGTAGGACCAGACTTCAGGTTTGTCCGAACAAGCGCGGCGGAAAAAGAAACAGATCAGCAGGAACGCACCGAGCGTCACGGACACATCTGTTACCCAGTAAGCATAATAGTATTGTGGGGAATGATAACCATAAGTATAGAGAACTATAGGACGAAGGACAGCATCCACTGCGACGTAGCCTATAAGGTATGCAGCAAAGGTAGTCGCACTCTTCCATCTGCTCCGCGTAAGAACAAACGCCACCAACGCCAATTCAAGCCCGTAGCTTGCGAATTGCAGAATGTGAATGGAAACCGCCGCGATCAAGAGCACCCCCCTACACTCTGAGAATGCTCAAACGACGTGCAGCTTAGGGTCGTCTCCCCGCGTGAGATTACCCAAGCACCGTGCGATAAGGCGGAACTGGAACGGGCGAACCACCAATCCCTGCAACCGTGCGATAAGGCGGAACTGGAACGGGCGAACCACCAATCCCTGCAACCGTGCGATAAGGCGGAACTGGAACGGGCGAACCACCGATCCCTGCAACCGTGCGATAAGGCGGAACTGGAACGGGCGAACCACCGATCGCGATGGTGTGTGGGATAACTGCTGCCGGTTGTGCGGTGCTGAAGCTTGAGTTGTTCCATAACGCCGCTGCGCTTTCAGCTTTTGCAAACGTCCTACGAAGACCAGTACTTGCTAAAACAACTAAAACCGCGAAAAATACAGATATAGCTTGCTTTTTCATGAGACTCTCCTCCAAAAAATATTGTCGAGCCGTAAACGACTCGCTGGAGGTAGAGCCTATGAAATGTCTGGAGGGAAATCAAGCTACGAGAGCTTTATCTCCCACGTGCTGACCAGTGTAACAAACTGTTAGAGTTTGTCAAGTGAAATCTTACATAGTATTTCACTCGTTAACATCCTCTAATCTTGAGAGAGCTTGGGGGCGATCCCTTGCCCGCCTTGGTTACATCCCTCGCATCCTTCTTCGGCAAAACGTCAAAATAACTTGAGGAGAATGGGAAATTTTAGAGAAAAAGATCTGTTCATCGCCGAAACCAAGACTTTTATTAAGTGTTTATAATTTTTTCATGGAAAGCTATGATCATCAGATTTGAAGCCCACAGTTGTGTGATAACTCTACGGCCTTACAATGAGAAATCAAAGATTAGAAAAACTGCAGAGTCCTAAGCGCAGGGCTTCGCGCCACTTTTATTATAAATGCTGATTCCAAATGCCTTGTAGGGTTCGTTCGCAATTTTTGTGCGTTTTGCTATTTCCTCCGGTCGCCTTTAATTTCTGGAATGACGCTCTGGTGTTTGAGACAAATGAGATAAAAGAGACGTTTTTGCTACCTCAAAAAGCAAGACAAACACGAGGTTTCAAACGCCTTCTGTAATGGTTTCGCGCTCAGGGGCGCGGCTGCGAGGCCTTTTGCGGGCCCAGAAAAGCACGCGCAGAAGGAGCAAAAAAGCGACCACCACACCGTAAAACACCGGCTTGTGAATATCTGACTTCACCAGCCAATAGTAATGTATTACCCCGGCGATGGCGCTCAGATAGATCAACTGATGCACCCTCTGCCAGCGTCTTCCACCCAGGCGGCGAATCCATCCGGCGGTTGAGGTCACGGCCAGGGGGATCATCAAGACAAACCCGGTAAAACCGACGGTAATGAACGGGCGCTTATGCACATCGTGCCACATCTCCGTCCAGTCAAAGAACTTATCTAAGCCTATCCAGGTGGAAAAATGCAGGAAGACATAGAAAAAAGCGAAAAGCCCAAGCATTCTGCGAAAGCGGATCAGCTCGGGAAGCCGCAACAGCTTTCGCGCGGGGGTGATGGCCAGCGTCAGGACGAGGAAAATCAGCGTCCAGGTGCCCGTCTTGTGGGTGATAAACTCAATCGGATTGGCGCCGAGGCCCTGATGGAACGCCGCCCAGACAAGCTGCCCAGCGGGCACAAGGCAGAGCACAAAGACCAAAACTTTGGTCCATTTGCTGATAAGAACTGATCTCAAAGATGACCTCTATGAACCGGTAGCCACGGCATTACGGTCCGGATCTATTGGATGCAGGCTGCGGCATTGACGTTGGTGTAGCTCCGGTCACGACCGTTCAAAAACCTGGCGCATCTGCGAAAGCGAAACGGCCTTGAGCGCGAGCGCGATGGCAAAAAAAATCATGCAGCCGATCCCGCACACGACGCAAAGAAACACCACCAATTCCGGGACGCCATGTGGAGCGCGAACGAGGAGGTCGATCCGCCACATTACGAGGCCCGAGATGACGAGGGCGATCAGATCCTTGCCCGCGAGCACGGCAAGCGCGCGGTCGAATATGGTTTGAATTCCGGCCACATCCCAACCGTAGGCCGCCACACCGGTCAAGATCAACGCGGCAAGCAGCCCCAGCGGGATTCCTTTTGCGCCCAGGTGGAACACCAGGACGAAGAGCACATACAGACCGCACGCAAGGGCGGTATACAATGCCGCAAGAGACAGAAAACCTTTCATCGCATGGCGGGCGAAGAGATAAAAGTTTAACAGTCGCAATCCCGACAGCGGCAGCAAACAGAGACAATAGCAGAAAAAAATGAGCGCCATCCGCGCTGTGGCTTCGGCGGAAAAGCTGCCGCGCTGAAACAGCAACTGCATGATTGGGCCGGGAAGCGCCAGGCAGCACGCCGTTACGAGAGAAACCAACACCAAGGCGATTTCAATCGCATTCTGAATAATCTTGCGCTCTTCCGCCTCCGCCTGGCGCGACACGGCGCGGGAAAGGGCGGGCAAAACGCTTGTGCCAACGCTCCCTGCCAGCAACTCGGAGAGCGTGCTGATGATTTTCAGCCCGTAATTCAGCGCGGTGATGGTTCCCGGCGGCAGAAACGACGCGATCACGCGCTCCACGATCACCATCGCTTGCGAGCCGGCCGCGGCCAGAATCTGTGAAGCGCCCGCGCCGTGAAGCTGCCGGAAAGGCTTGCCCGCGCCGCGCAGCGTCAGGCGATAACGGGCGGGGAACGACCATACGACCTGGCCGCCGAGAATGCACAACTGAGCGCAGTAGCCCACGCAGTAGCCCATCACGATGCTGTAATCCGCATAGCGATGAAATCCAAACCAAATAAAAGCAATAATCGACACATTGCGGAAAAAACCCGCCGCGGAGCTGAGCGCAAAACGGTGCTGGCTGAAGAGAAACGAGCGGAAGACTTCCGCCGCGCCCGCGGGAACGATCATCAGGAAGAGCCAGCGCGCAAGCCGGGTGGACATGAGGGATTGCTCTCTCATCAGTCCGGGCGCGATGCCGCGAATGATCCAGGGCGCGAACGCTGCGCCGAGAATCGCAATCAAGATGAGACCCGATGCGACGAGATTCAGGGCGTAGCTGAAGCCGTGCCACAATTGGCCGCGGCGTTCCTCCGTGTCGAACGAAGAGAAGAACGGAACCAGTGTAAATTGTCCGGTGGCTGTGATCAGATTGGTGATGATATAAGGAACGGTGAGGGCGACGTAAAACGTGTCCGAGCCGCGCGAAAGGCCCAAATGAGCCGCGATGCTGATTTCAACCAGGATGCCCGTCGCGCTGCCCGCGAAGGAAAAAAAGCCAACCAGCATGGACCTGCGCAGCAGATGTCGCTTTGAGGGCATCGAG
>DASZAA010000388.1:0-5415 GCA_035945615.1 Terriglobia bacterium | reverse complement strand
GCATACATCGTGTCAAACATATCCGCCACGAGTTTTTCAAGAGCGGCATCAAACTCTTTTACGGGTTCTGCGACTTTATCGAGAACCGGCTGGCCGTATTTAACGATGGGATAAATCATGAGTAGTAGGTTATTTAATAGTCCACGACGGTCAATAGTTTCGTGTCTAAGGCTCAGCCTCGGCAGGAGCATTCAACTGGCTGCTGCCAGCCAAAATCAAAGAGGTTCAGAAGCGTTTAACTTGTTCCAGATACGAATCATAATTACGCCGGGTCTCCGTAATGGAATCTCCTCCGAACTTTTCGAGAAACGCACGCGCCAGCACCAGCGCGACCATCGCCTCGCCCACAACGCCGGCTGCCGGAACCACGCACACGTCCGAGCGTTCATATGCCGCCTTCACCGGCTCGCGCGTCTCAAAATTCACCGATTCAAGCGGCCGGCGCAGCGAAGAGATGGGCTTGAGCATACCGCGCACCACAATTTCTTCGCCGTTGGTAATGCCCCCTTCCATGCCTCCGGCGCGATTGCTCTTGCGGGTAAAATGTGCTTCTTCACGGCTGTAGCCGATTTCGTCTTGTACGTCGGAGCCGAAATGCGCCGCATTTTCCGCCGCGCTTCCAATCTCGACGCCCTTTACCGCCTGGATCGACATAACGGCCTGTGCAAGCTGGCCATCCAACTTTTCATCCCACTGCACCGAAGAGCCGAGGCCGGGCGGCACGCCACGCGCCCTCACCTCAAATACGCCGCCTACCGTATCGCGGTTTTCAGTGACCAGATCGACTTCTTGCTTCATTCGTTCTTCAACGGCGGGGTCTGCGCAATTAAGGATAATCTCCTGCTTGGCGCGCAGCGCGCAGACCGCTTCAAAAGGAATAAGGCCGGGCGGCATCGAAGCCCGTCCCACGGCGATCACATGGCTTGCCACTTCAATTCCAAACGCGGCGAGCAAAAGTTTTGCCACAGCACCCATGCCTGTGCGAGCCGCGGTTTCACGGGCGCTTGCGCGCTCGAGCACGTAGCGGGCGTCGCGGAAGTTGAATTTCAGGCAGCCCGCAAGATCCGCATGGCCGGGACGCGGCGCCGTCAGCGCCTTATATTTGGCACGCGACTCTGGACGGTCCTCCACGGACATGGCATCCTTCCAGTTTGCCCAATCGCGGTTCTCGATGAGCAGGGCAATGGGCGAGCCGATCGTCTGGCCGTGGCGCACGCCGGAGAGGAACTGCGCGGTGTCCGATTCAATCTTCATTCGTCCGCCGCGCCCGTAGCCGCCCATGCGCCGTTTGAGCTCGCGGTCGACAGAATCAAAATCGATGTATAATCCCGCTGGGATTCCGGAGATAATGGCGACCAGGCCTTGGCCGTGGGATTCGCCTGCAGTCTGGAATTTCAGCATAGGTTTGTACCGGACGCGCTGAAAAGCGGGCAATAAACCCATTAGTTTAATGGAATCCGGCCTGGAGGTCAAAAAGGGTTGAGTCCGCGTCATCTGGAGATTAAAATGAATTTAATGAGACAGGAGGAGCTTATGGCTTCAAGATCCATTCAAAAATGCCTGGGATGGGCGTTCGCTCTAGTGCTGCTGTTAGGCGCTGTGCCCCTCATGGCGCAGACCGGGGGAGTCACGGGTGATGCTTTGGGCGTCAATGGCGAAAAGTTAGCAAAGTATCCGGTTATCATCGCACGCCAAGACGTCCAGGAGACCTATAAGACGAAGACCGATAAACATGGGCACTACATCTATATCGGCCTCCCCATAGGCGAGTACAAAGTGACGTTGGAAGACCCGGATGGGCACACGCTTTTTTATATTGCCAAGCACGTCGGCCTTGGCGACCCGACTGAAGTCGACTTTGACCTCGCCAAAGAAAAGGGCGCCCAAGACGCGCTGGCTGCGGTTGCGATGGCAAAGGCCAATACCGCCATTCAACAAAGCTTCAAACAAGCCACGGATTTGTTTAACCAGCAAAAATATCCGGAGGCCGCCCAGGCGTTCGCCGACCTTGTGACCAAGGTGAGCCCGAAGGACGTTCCAGGGGTTTTGTACGATGAAGGAACCAGCTACGCTAAGGGAGGCAACTTCGATAAAGCGTCCCAAATCTACCAGCAGGCGATTGACAAGGACCCGAGCAACAAGCAATACCACGGGGCGCTTGCCGAGGTGGACGTGAAGTTGGGGAAGACTCAGGAAGCGGAACAGGAATTTAAAAAGGCGGGCATGAGCGTCGATTCTAAAGCGATCGAGCAAAACTCCCAGGCCGCCAAGGAAAACCAGCAGTTTAAAAACCTGAAGCAGGCGTTTGACAATGCCACCTCGCTCTACAAGTCAGGCCAATATCCGCAGGCTGCTCAGACGTTTGAACAAGCGGCTGCGGTAGCGAAGGGAAAGAATCTTCCGATCGTGCTGGCTCAAGCCGGGGATAGCTGGGACAAGGCGAAACAGTATGACAAATCCATTGCTGATTACCAGAAAGCAATCGCTGCTGACCCCGCCAACGCTGGATATGTGAACTCTCTAGGCGCTGTCTATAACCATATGGGAAAGCAGGGCTTGGCGTTGCAGCAATTTCAGAAAGCGGCGCAGATGGATCCGGCCGGCGCAGCCCGCTATTACTTCAATATGGGCGCTGTCGAAATGAACTCGGGCAAAGCCGATGAAGCAGCGGCCGATTTCAAGAAGGCAACCACTATCGATCCTAACGATGCAGCTGCTTATTTTGAAGAAGCCCAAGCTCTATTGGGTAAGGCAACCACGGGTCCGGATGGCAAGGTGGTCCCGGCGCCGGGCACGGTAGAAGCCTTGCAGCAGTATCTCAAGGTGGCGCCGAATGGCCCTTATGCGCCCCAGGCTCAGCAAATGCTTGACAGTTTAACTGGTAAGGTCAATACCACGTACCGCAAACACTGAGCAGCATTGGGTACAAGCCACGGTCAATTGTTTCCGGCGCTTTTCAATTGACCGTGGCTTGTGTTCGGCAGGCGGAGAAAACCGCGTTCAGAAAAGCACTGAGCGCGGCTGACACTGTTATCGCCTATCATCCAATCATGTTTCGATTTAAGTATTGCGTGCTGGCCCTCGCGCTATTGCTTTGCACTCCGATCTTCACGCCTGCAGACACCATCACTCAAACCAATGCTGAAGGGCAACGGATGGTGGTTCAGACCAATGCCATCGTGATCGAGAACGACTCCTACGCTGTTGTCTATAAGCATTTTGACTTGCAGCAGCGGCGCGTGGTCAAAGCCAAGCTGAATCAGGGCAGTCTCCCCTACAACGTCGTTGAGAGCAATGCCTCCGGGCGGCAGCAGATTGTAAAGCTATGGGAAAAGTTCGGTTACACTGCCACCGTGACCACACGGGCAGGGAAGAAGACGCAGGTCTACGACTGCTACTTCGATTTTTTCCCCGGGCCCGGGGGGATCGGCGCATTCCTCGAAAGCGTTCCTCCGCGCGCCAACCTGCCGATCCAGTTTGATAGCGGCGGCGTGGATCAAATTGAGTTTGATCAAATTACGAGCATTGCGAATCAAAATGGCCATCTCACAGTAACGCTGACCAACGGGAAAGTGGAGACAGGGAAGTTTCTGATGCCAACGCAACAACCTGCCGTAGTTCATTTTATGGGCATCACCGGGCAATATCAACCTGCCAGCAGCCAGATATACGATTTTTCCATGCCTCTGCCCGGTATCAGCGAAATTCGCTTCGATAACGACCAGCAATGACTATGGCAGTGGTGATTCTTCTCTGGGGATTTAACCGAGATTGCCGCGAGCACCGCAGAAAATGAACCCACTTTCGATAAAACCCCGCAACGCTGGGTGATGCCCGTGGCAGTTGCCCTGCTTCTTGCCGGGGTTGCAATGACGCGCCTTGTGCACGCGAACGGTGCCTCGACTGGCGTAATAGCGGGGAGCGAAACGGAAAGGCAGGCCGCTAGTTCGACCATCCCCACGCAGAAAAAAGGCAACGTACACCAACTACATTTGGAAGGGCAGCCTTGTTGACATCGCATGTATGAAACGGTACCTATCGTTTCGACCAGTTGGTAACGCCCCCGAGGCCCAAGGTTCAAGATCCAAGCCGGCTGGCACCCCTCATTTCCTGCCCGTGAATGGCGCCTCTGGACTCGCGGTCGGCCAGACCATAACGATCGGGGACGCCGGCGGCCGGGCGATAACCGTGTTTGCTCTACCCGGGAGCCTAAACTATCCCTCGCCCAGGGAAAAAGAAATGGCCAGGCTATTCGACCGTGGAGTGATACAGTGTGCCGCAACATCCTCAACCCGAGCGTTTGGATTGGCAACGTGGAACGGGACCGAGGGGTACAGTCGGCTGTTACCGTTCAATCAGGCGGGAAATGAGAGATCTGCCGAGGTGCTAAGGGACGTGATCGTGAAACCTGGTAAGAAACTGGAGGCAAAGGTTACAGGGACGATGGTAGACGGCGCCACCGTCGACGTGGTTTCGGTAGATGTGAAGGGAAAGCACAAACGGTCGGGCGCTTTTGCGCCTCACTCAGGATAATCCGCATGAATTTTTACCTGCATAATTTAATTCACTATGCACGCAAACTAATAGGAGTTTGGCGATAACCCACTTGTTTTCTCGATTTAATTAACCGCGGTTCGATGTAAAGCTTCAGGTAATTCGTTTTTATAGCCACGCTAGAAAGGTTTTCCAGCTATTAAGCAAAATGGTATGATGCTGGTCTTGTGTACCTCTGCGCGGGTTGGCGCGACAAAACCTGGAGAGACGAACGATGACCAAGACAACATTTGGAGTGCTTACCGGCAATCGCGGTTTTTTCCCCGCCGCGCTTGCCCGCGACGGGCGCGAAGAAATCCTGCGCGTGCTTGAGCTGGATGGTTACGGATCGGTCTGTCTCACCGCCAACGATACACCCTCCGGTGTGGTCGAGACGCTGGCACACGCGCGCCAATGCGCGGACTTGTTCAAAAAGCACCGCGACCATATCGATGGCATCCTGGTGACGCTGCCCAATTTTGGCGACGAGAAAGCCGTAGCCAACACGCTGCGCATGGCCAATCTTGAAGTGCCCGTGCTGGTCCATGCTTTTCCCGATGAGCCTGCCAAAATGTTGATGGGCGGGCGACGCGATAGCTTTTGCGGTAAAATTTCCGCCTGCAACAACCTCTGGCAGTACGGCATTCCCTTCACCCTCACACGTCAACATACGGTGGCGCCAAGCTCCGATTCCTTCAAGCAGGATCTTGCCATGTTTGCGGCCACCTGTCGCATCGTCAAAGGATTGAAAAACGCCCGCGTGGGCGTGCTGGGCGCGCGCCCGGCGGCATTCAACACAGTGCGTTTCAGCGAGAAGCTGATGGAGCACGCGGGAATCAGCGTGGAAACGATTGACCTTTCGGAAGTGATGGGCCGCATCTC
>DASZAA010000387.1:0-4697 GCA_035945615.1 Terriglobia bacterium | reverse complement strand
CGCAGGCTTTCTCCGCGTGCCCATGACCTCCGTCTTCATGGTGCTTGAGGTGAGCGGCAACTATTCCATCATTCTGCCGGTGATGGTGTCGAATACCATCGCCTACCTGATTTCGCGTAAATATCAGCCGGTGACTTTGTTTGATATGCTCTCGCGCCAGGACGGCGTGGAGCTGCCTTCGATGGAGGAGCAGCGCGAGGAAACGTCTCTGCGCGTGGAAGACGCCATGCGTCCTCCGGCTGGCCCCATCTTGCAAGGCACGGATAGCATTGCGCGGGCGCTCGAGAAAATCGGTGATCGCAGCGAGCCGCAATATCTCGTGAATCAGGCGAATCTGACGAACGAAGGATGGAGCGCGGTCACTAAGGAGGTGCTCGCGCTGCGCGTGGTCGAAGGGAAAGGAGATGATCTGCTTCACAACTTGCCTTCTAGTTCGCGGCTGCCCTGGGTGCATCCCGACCAGAACCTGGATGTGGCGTTGCGGCTGCTCGGCGACCATCCCGTCCTGCCCGTCCTGAACCGAGCGGATTTCTCCCGGCTCGAAGGCGTCATTTCGCTGGAGGACATCCTCAACACTTATCGAGGAGCCTTTACGAGGCAGCAATAGACAAAGGTCATAGAGCCATCCGTGATGAAAACGTCTCGTTTATCCCATTTGTCTCAAAAATCTCAAAGCGGCGTGATATGCTTTTGTAGCGCAGACCTCCGTATTTGAGGTCTGCGGATTTTCTGTGCATTCAAAGGCCGCAGACCGCAAAAGAGGCGGTCTGCGCTACACAGCGGTCCGCACTCGCTGGCCGCGCCAACGGGAGAACTCACAAACCATGCTCGATTCAAATCGGAATTACCCGTTAATGCACTTGAACTTTGGCGGTAAGCCATTAAACCAAAGTCGGTCAAAGGCGGAAATAGAGCGAAAGCGCAAAAAGCATTGTTTTACTTTTTTGCAAGTGATTGAAACTAAAGAAAGATTAGGAATACGAACCGGCACGAACCGGAATTCGAACCGGACGAAATCGGCTCAACTAATTGAATGCAAATGATTTAGAGTGATTTCCACTACGAACCGGAGTATTTGCAACAAAACAAAGGAGATGCCAGAGTCGGTCCGGTTCGTACCCGTTTTCGGGGTCAAAAAACGCCGGTTTCCCAGTTTGCAGCGCAGGGTTTGTATTATAACCCTGCGGCTAGTGCCGGTCGCGGCGGCTAAAGATTGTAAGACGCCGCCGCTGCAACTCGAAATGGGCGGTTATTTCTATATAAAGGTGAAACTTCCATGCTCAAGCGAAACATTCATTGGCTCATCCTCGCTATTCTCTTCACCTTTGCGCTTGGGGCTCCTGCGCAGAACCGCAACCGCGAAGTAGATTGGCCCCATTATGGGAACCAACCCGGCGGGATGCGCTTTTCCCAGCTTACCGCCATTAACAAAAACAACGTGGCCGGGCTGAAAATAGCGTGGGAGTTTCACACCGGCGACATCTCTCGCGGCGAAAATGGCCAGGAGAAGAGTTCTTTTGAGTCCACGCCCATCATGGTGGACGGAACGCTCTACGTGAGCACGCCATTCAGCCGCGTGATTGCGCTCGACCCGGCAACCGGCAAAGAGAAGTGGGCTTATGACCCGCGCCTTAATCTCCGCACCGGCTACGCCGACGGCCCGATTAATCGCGGCGTTTCCAGTTGGGTGGACCCGTCGCGCGCGGCGGGCGAGCCGTGCCACCGGAGGGTTTTCATTGGGACGATTGACGCCCGCCTCATTGCGCTCGACGCCGCCACCGGCAAGCCCTGCGCGGATTTTGGCGATAGCGGGCAGATCGATTTGAAGCGAGATATCACGCGCATCAGCCGCAAGGGCCAATACGAGGAGACCTCGCCTCC
Organism: Terriglobia bacterium; assembly: GCA_035945615.1. Classification (GTDB taxonomy): domain Bacteria; phylum Acidobacteriota; class Terriglobia; order UBA7540; family UBA7540; genus RH2-MAG17b. Next base: position 2,816 of record DASZAA010000387.1, on the reverse strand, counting down.
TGCCGTGATCGATGACCTGGTGATCGTTGGCTCCGGCATCAGTGACAACGAGAAAGCGGATATGCCGAGCGGCATTGTTCGGGCCTTCGACGTCCGCACCGGCAAACTGCGCTGGAGCTGGAACCCTATTCCGCCCAATAACACCTCCACGCCGCCCAAGCCCGGGGCCAAAAACGCTTGGTTCACGGGCGCGGGCAACGCGTGGGCGCCCATTGCCGTGGACGCCAAACGCGACTTGATTTTTGTACCCACCGGCAGTCCGAGTCCCGACTATTGGGGCGGCTTCCGCAAAGGCGATGACAAGTGGGCGGACTCAATTGTGGCGCTGCGCGGCAAGACCGGCCAGTTTGTCTGGGGGTTTCAACTGGTCCATCACGATTTGTGGGATTATGACACGGCCGCGCAACCCCTGCTGGCGACGATCATGCGCAACGGACGGCGATTGCCCGTAGTGATTCAGGGCAACAAGACCGGAATGGTTTACGTCCTCGACCGCGACACGGGCAAGCCCGTCATTCCAGTAGTCGAGCGCCCCGTGCCGCAGAGTCATGTGCCGGGCGAGCAGACCTCTCCAACGCAGCCATTCTCATCGCTGCCGCCGCTGGTTCCCCAAACGCTTGCGGCGGATCAGGCTTGGGGAGCGACACCGCAAGACCTCGCTGCGTGCCGTGCCGAGATTGAGAATTTGCCGCCGGGCCGAATCTTCACCCCGCCCAGTGTCAAAGGAATCGTGGCCATTCCGGGAAATGTGGGGGGGCTTAACTGGGGCGGCGGCGCTTTTGATCCGAAAAATCAGACCTATGTGACGTTTGTCAATAATGCTCCATTTGATGTCCATCTTATTCCTAGGGATCAACTGCCTCAGGTCTCGCATGAAGCGCGGATCGGCAAGCTGCGGGCAGAGGTGGCGTGGCAGATCGGCGCGCCCTTCGGCATGACGCGGGAGGCGCTTCTGGCGCCCGACAGAACCCTTTGCAACGCCCCGCCGTGGGGCATTCTGGTGGCGCTGAATCTTTCGACCGGAACTATTGCATGGAAGATACCCCTTGGGACCACCGAAGGCTTGCTGCCCGGAAAGCCTCCGCGCGACTTGGGCATTTATGGGCTGGGAGGTCCAATCGCCACGGCGGGCGGGCTAGTCTTTGTTTCGGGAACCGCGGGCGACGATTATCTCCGCGCGTTTGACGTTGATACAGGAAAATTGCTGTGGCAGGGCCGCCTGCCCGCAGGCGGTCAGGCGACGCCCATGACCTATAGCGTCCACGGCAAGCAGTATGTGGTGATCGCCTCCGGCGGCCACGGCAAACTGGGCACCAAACAAGGTGACTCGTTGGTAGCGTTCAGCTTGCCATAGTCAAAAAAACTCTCGTAAGCGATATTTTTCTGGTGTGGGGCGGCCTCCGCGGGGCGCTCGCTCTCGTCTTGAGCCTGCAGAAAACATTTCCGTTCCGCTCCGAGCTGTCTATTTGGACATTCGGAGTGGTCGCCTTCTCGATCATCGTTCAGGGACTTACTCTCAAGCCGCTGATTAGCACGCTAGGCATGGACAGAAGTGCGTAATGTTCTTGTTGCTCAATGCGAAGGCCGCTTATCTTTTGAAAGCCAGCATGGCGTCGAGAGGCGCGCCGGTCTTTTGCGCGTGAATGTCGATGAACCCAGCCTCGTGCAGCAACACCTCGTATTCGCTGAGCGTCCGCTCCTTCCCTTCCGTGCAGACCAGCATGTTCAGCGACTGTGTGAGCGCCGGAAGTGGGCCGGTCTTGTCTTCGCTAAGCAAGCGTTCGGCAATCAGCAGCGCGCCACCGCTGGGGAGCCGGTCATAAATCTTCCCGAGCAGTTTGCGGATTTTCCCTTCGGACCAATCGTGCAGAATGCGGCCAAGCGAAAAGATGTCGGCTTCGGGAAGTTTGTCTGTGAAAAAATCGCCAGCAATCAGATCAATGCGGCCGGCGAGGCCGGCGCGCTCCACGTATTCGCGCGTCACTTCAATCACGCTGGGCAAGTCGAAAACGGCGGCGCGAAGGTTCGGGTGCCGGTTGCAGGCTTCGATAGGCAGATGGCCTGTCGCACCGCCCAAATCCACCAGACGATGAAAGCGAGTGAGATCGAAAGCCGCTACCACACGGGGTGAGCTCAGCAGTCCGAAACCGTTCATGCCCATGAGGAAGTCGCGCTTGGCTTGGTCGCTTTTGAAAAAGTGGTCAAAGATAGGTCCCTTCGCGTCGAAGGTTTGTTCCCAGCGGTGTGTCCCCTCGCGCACCGCGTCTTCGAGTTTGCCCCACAGCGGATACAGAGCGCGGTCGGAGTACAGGATGTAGCCTCCGAGCGTCGTGGGGCTGGAATGGGAAAGATAAGCCTCTGCCTCCGGCTGGTTGGCGTAAACTCCCGTTTCCTTTCGCAGGAATCCAAGTCCGGCGCACGCGTCGAGCAGCCGCTCCATCGCATCGTCGCTGCAGGAGAGATCATGGGCTAGCGTGGCGGCGTCCGCGGGCGCGCGCGAAAGCCGGTCAAAGATTCCGAGCGAGACGGCGGTGAACATGATTTTCGAGCGCCGGAAGGCGTTAATCAGATCGATAACCACTGAAGGATCGGGTTGAGTCATAGATATCTATCTCGTAAGTGAAATGAATGAAAATCGTAGCGCCGGCAAGACGCCGGCATTTTGCTACTTTGCATCGCGCCAGTTGGCGCCCGTCCCGAGGTCCACGCGCAGAGGAACACGCAGCGCAAAGACGTTTTCCATTTCTTCGCGCACGGCTGCCTGCGCCTTCTCAACTTCGGAGTCAGGCGCTTCGAGCACCAATTCGTCATGAACC
>DASZAA010000386.1:0-15356 GCA_035945615.1 Terriglobia bacterium | reverse complement strand
TCGCGCCCGTAATGAATGGAGCGCCTGCGGCTCGCGCAAGATGCGCTAGGCGAGTGAGAAGCCCCAGGTCTTGGCGTCCAAACGTATAATTGCCCACGAGGAGAGCCCACGGCTCGCCTCCGGGCGTTTGCACGGCTTGCTTCACCAACACTTTGTAGGCCAACGTCCGGCTGAGGTCCGCCTCCGACGCGAGATCTGCCGCGAGTTCCTCTTTTGAAACGTCCAGCAGAAATATTTTGATCGAAGCGTCCGTCTCCACGCGACGCACCAGGAAAAACACAGCCCGCCATGCGGCTTCGATCGTCTGGAATTCGGGAAGGCGCAGAAGAGCACGCATCTGCGCGCCCGCCGCTTGATCGATCACACCCAGCAATTCGGCTTGTTGCGGGTCCGCCTTTGAAGCCAAGTGCGGCTCCACGGCGCGGCGGATAAACGCGGCAAGATCGTCCGTCTTCCGGGCGGGCGCTTCACCGCCGCTCCGGATTTCGGTAGCGCCAATCGCGTCGTCGAGCAGGTTCCCGTGCGCCATCCACGAAACATCGGGTGTTTCCCGCCGGGCTGAGGATTCAGCAACGTGCGGTTCTTTTTTCGAGATGACGCCGAGATCGCGTACGGCTTCGGCATAAGTGGAGGGGTTAGAGAGTTTCGACCGCAGATCCCTCAGTTTCTGAAAGAGGCTTGCGCGCTCAAAAAGACGGTCGGGATGAAAGTCGTCGAGTTCGGAAAATTGCAGCGGCGTCTGCGAGATGCCCGGCAGCGCGAGCTCTGCCTCCGATTTTGCCAACACCTCGTCGAAATTGTCGCGATCCACCAGTTTCGGCCGGCGGCCGGCAAGCGAGATCTGTTCGTTTCCTTTGCCGGGAGAACGGTCATGGCGGCCGCCGAAATCTCCAAGAATCAGAATACGAAACGGCATCCTGGAATCAGAGCTCCGCTCGCCGCCCCCGCGAATGTCGAGATTAACGTCACCAAAATCAGATCGTTGTGCCATATACGCCTCTTTTTCGAATGGCTACGGCTATGCCGCCATCTGGCGGAATCAGGTCGCCCAGAGCCATTTTCCAAACCGCAGAGGCATTATAGGGCTTTATAAGTGATGAGGTAAGGGAAATATCGGGGTGTATAGCCACGATGTGGGGCGCGCTTTACGGGAGCGCCGGATAAAATCGAACAGTCAATCTACCCAGTTTTCTAGTCGCAACCCTTCGACCCGGGAAAACTCGCCGGCATTGTTCGTCACTAAGATCAACCGCCGACTCAGAGCGTGCGCCGCGATGAGCATGTCGTAGGCCCCAATCGGGCGGCCTTTCTTTTCAAGGGCGGCTCGCAATCGGCCATAATGCTCTGCCATATCTGAATCAGCAGGAAGCACGGGAATCAATGACCGCAGCCGGTCAATTATGGCAAGATTGGCCTCAACAGACTGACTCTTCCAAGCTCCGTAAAGAAGTTCAGAATAAGTAATGACCGACATGGCGACGTCTCCAGGCCGCAGGCGCTCTAAACGCGCTCGCGGACCCGCAGGCCGCTGCTTCGTAATGTAAATGCAAATGTCCGTGTCGAGAAGATAGCGCATCAAAGCCCCTTGCGCTTCCTCTGCCGGGGCTGTTTTCGTCCACCCTGAAAGAAGTCATCCGAAAGGCTGGTGAGCAAGTCAAACGCGCGCGCAAGATCGCCGGGCAGTTCCCGCAATACCAGTTCGCCGCCGCGCCGCAAAATTTCCACCTCCCCGGATTGAATCTGGAATTCTTTAGGAATTCGCACCGCCTGCGAGTTCCCGCTCCGAAACACTTTCGTTGTCGCCATGCTGATAGTATATACACAAAAGATATACCTTAATCAATGTAAACGTTTTGTTTTCTGCTTAAGCGCGCAAGCCAATCCCCTGGCGGACCGTTAATCCGGTTTACATCAGTATGAACCATGCTTATAATTTGAACCTTATTTGGCGTGCCGCGCGGCGGAACACGAGTTGCCCAATGTGACGGAACAAATCCCAGAAGTGGGCAGGAGGTCTTGATGAGACTAAAGGATAAAGTTGCGTTGATCACCGGCGCGGGCGCGGGCATCGGGCGGGGCATTGCGGAACTTTTTGCGGAAGAGGGCGCCAAAGTTGTGCTCGCCGAAATAGATGGCAAAACGGGCGCGGAGGTAGAAGCCGCCATCCGCGAGCGAGGCGGCCACGCGCTCTTTGTTCAGGCGGATGTTTCGCGCGAGGAGGCCGCAAAAAAGATTACCGGCGAAGCTCTAAGAGCATTTGGCCGGGTAGACATTCTGGTGAACAACGCCGCAGTTTTTGTGCTGAAAGGATTCGACGCAAGCGTTGAAGAGTGGCAGTGGTCGCTTGGGGTCAATGTGGTCGGCAACGCGATGGTTGCCCGCTATGCTTCGGAGGCCATGAAGAAGCACGGTGGCGGCGCGATTGTGAACCTTTCTTCAATTTCCGCCTGGGTAGCGCAATCCAATTTTTTCGCCTACAGCGCCACCAAAGCGGCGATCTTACAGATGACGCGTTGCATGGCAATGGATCTCGGGCCGCACAAGATTCGCGTGAACGCCATCTGCCCGGGGACCATCCTGACGGAGGCTTCAAAGCGCCACATGCAACAAGAGGGCATCACTTTTGAGCAATTCAACGCTGAGGAGGGGGAAAAGACGTTGCTTGGCCGCATCGGACAGGTGCGCGAGGTGGCTATGGCGGCGCTCTTTCTGGCTTCGGATGACGCTTCTTACATCACAGGCGCCCATTTGATGGTGGACGGCGGGTATACGGCCAAGTAGACCCGGCACGCTTCAAAGAATCCGCGACGGGGGAAGCAGTGAAGCGAGCGCGTCCCAGATTCCGGAGCGTTACTCAATTCGCTGCTGCAGCCCGGCTCTTGTCTTGCTCCGGCGAATCGTGGCCGAATTGGTATCCCACGCCGCGAACGGTGCGTATGAGCTTGCTACCAAAGCCCTTGTCAACCTTATTGCGCAGATAATTGATGTAGACATCCACCACGTTGGTGGCGGCGTTGAAGTCGAGCTTCCAAACATGCTCCATGATCATTCGGCGCGTCAGGCGCTGGCCCAGATTGAGCATCAGGTATTCTAAAAGCGCAAATTCCTTCGCGGTGAGATCAATCGCCCGGCCGGCCCGCTTTACGCTACGCTCCATCCGGTCGAGTTCCAGATCTTCAAATCGCCAGACACTATCACCTGAATGGGCCCGGCGCAGCAGCGCCCGCACGCGGGCCACGAGCTCGCCATATTCGAAGGGCTTTTGCAGATAATCGTCAGCGCCCAGGTCTAATGTCCTGATCTTGTCTTCTATTGCAGCCCTACCCGTGAGCACGAGCACCGGCAGTGAGCGGTTGTGCGCCCGCACACGCTTCAGCAACTCGGCGCCGTCTAAATTGGGGAGGGTCAAATCAAGGATAATCATGTCACAGTGCATTGACCCCAGGCGTCTTTCGGCGGAGAGCACATCCCCTGCGGTTTCCACCTGGTAGCCATCCGATTCCAGGCGCTCCTTCAGCAACCGGCTGACGGATTCGTCATCTTCCACCACCAAAACGCTGGCCTGCTTTGATGCAAATGGGCCGGCCGTTTCTAAATGAGTGCTGCGATTTGGAGTTATACTCACGGGGTCTTCACCTTCCTCGAAAGAGATTTATGAAAGGGATATTATCTTAACATTAATATTAAAGCAAGCAAATTTGTCGAGATATACGACACCCATCTCTCTGCTGCGGAAGGTCGAAGGGCCATTTAATACTTTTCTTCCCGCTGGATGAGAAACACAGTGTTCTGAAGCGGGGTAAAGAAACAAATCCTTGCAGGTGTATGACCTGCAGAGAGCGCAGCCTCCTGCGATGCCGGCCGGGAGCAGAGCCACGAACGAGGTCAAACCTAGCTTGCAGTGCCGCTACTCTTCCTCCTCTTCTTTTCCGTGTCCGGCGGCTTTGGCGGCAGCGACGATTTTTTCGGCGAACTGCGGTGGAACATAGTCGTAGTGGGAATATTCCATCGAATAGGAACCGCGTCCCTGGGTCATTGACGTGAGGTCGGAAGCGTAGGTGAGCATTTCGGCGAGTGGCGCCTGGGCTTTGATGATGGTAAGGCCGCCCTTCGAGTCCATGCCCTGAATTCTGCCGCGGCGGCCGTTGAGGTTGCCCATGATATCGCCCGAATAGTTTTCAGGTACCACAATCTCAACGTTCATCAGGGGTTCGAGTAAGCAGGGTTTAGCCTGCGCCATGCAGGCCTTGAATGCTTTTGACCCGGCAAGCTTAAAGGCGATTTCGGATGAATCTACGTCGTGATAAGAGCCGTCAAAGACGCTGACGCGGAAATCAACCACCGGATACCCAGCAAGATAGCCCTTTGCCGCAGCCTCAACAATGCCCTTCTCCACAGCGGGCACGAAGTTCCGTGGAATAGCGCCACCGAAAATATCGTTTACAAACTCGAAACCTGCTCCGCGCACGAGCGGCTCCATTCTAATCCAGCAATCGCCATATTGGCCGTGGCCGCCCGTCTGCTTCTTATGTTTGCCTTGGGCCTCGGCTTTAGCGCGAATGGTTTCGCGGTATGGTATCTTGGGCGCCTTAAGGGTGACTTCCACATTAAAGCGTTTCTTTAACTTGGAGACGATAACTTCAATGTGCTGCTGGCCGGAGCCGGCTAGGAGAAATTCGTTGGTCTGCGGATCGCGCGAGAAACGCAGAAGGAGATCTTCTTCCAGCATCCGGTGAATGGCGGTCGAGAGCTTCTCCTCGTCATTCCTGGATTTGGGTTCAATCGCAAAGGAGATGGCAGGTTCGGCGAGTTTGAGCTTGGGGAAAAGAATAGGCGCGGACTTATCACCCAGCGTGTCGCCCGTCAGTGTGTCCTTCAGCTTAGCGACGGCGCCGATATCGCCCGCATGCAATTCAGGCACAGGGGTCTGTATTTTGCCCTGCACCACCCCAATGTGTGAAAGTTTCTCCGTGCCGCTGCGATTGAAATTCACCACCTGCGCCTCATTCTTCAGCACGCCGGAGAGCACTTTGAAATAGCTGACACGCCCGGCAAAGGGGTCTGCTAAAGTCTTGAATACGCTCAGCGAAAGCGGCTGATTGTCAGCGATTTTGCGTTTCGCCGCCGTCTTCCCGTCGAGGCCGGTCCCTTCCCACTCCTCGCGGTCGAGCGGAGAGGGCAGGTAGGCTGTGATCAGATTGAGCAGGTTCTGCGAGCCGATATTGGGCAGGGCGGCGCTCACCGCCACCGGCACAACCCGCCGGGCGCGGACGGCCTCTTGCAGACCAGGCACAAGGTCCTCAATCGGGATGGTCCCCTTCTCAAAGAATTCCTCTAGCAGCTTGTCATTGCCTTCAGCCACCATTTCGACCATCGCTTCGTGGGCCGCGGTAGCCGCCCCGGAAAGGTCCGCCGGTATTTCGGCTTCTTTGGCCTTGCCGCTGCCGCCCGCTTCATAGGCGTAGGCTTTCATCTCCACCAGGTCGATGCAGCCCTGAAAGCCCTTCTCCTCGCCCCAGGGCAACTGGATGGGCATCACCGCGCGGCCAAACTTCTCCCGCAAGGCTGCGAGTGTGCGCTCGAAGCTCGCGCGGTCGCGGTCCATCTGATTTACCACGAAAGCGCGCGGCAAGCTGAGCTTTTCGCAGAAGCCCCACGTCTTTTCCGTTTGCACTTCGACGCCTGAAACCGCGTGCACTAGCAACAAGGCGGAGTCAGCCGCCACCAGCGCCGCCTCCGTCTCGTGCAGGAAGATATTGAAGCCGGGCGTGTCGATGAAATTGATCTTGCACTTGTCCCACTCGGCGTAGGCGAGCGAGGCGCCAATCGAAAACTTGCGCTGGATCTCCTCGTCCTCATAATCGGTGATGGACGAACCGTCGTCGACTTTTCCCAGACGGTTCACCATCCCCGCGGTGAAAAGCAGCGCGGAGATCAACTGAGTTTTTCCCGTATGTCCATGTCCTACCAGAGCTACATTGCGGATGCTTGCGCCTTCATACGATTTCACTGACAACTCCTTTGCGCTTGAGTGAACAGCCCCGTTCGCGGCGGGATCGAAGAAACACGAATCCTAACACATCCGTTCCGTAAGCTTCAACGTAAAGGAAGGCCAAAAAATTCTTGCCACCTCTTCGAGCCGGAAAGAATCTAATTAGCCACTGAGAATTCCGGCGGCCTTGGGCTAGCACACCCAAAACCTAGGGTGTCGGAAGATGTCGGCTTGTCACATTTGGATAAACTTTGTTTGGTAAGCTTCATGAAGGAGGTCCAGGCAATGCTTATAGAAGCTGATGAAATTCCGCTGGAAACATTCAAGGAACACTTCAAGCAGTACATGAGCTACTTGGGCACGCCGCGTGCGAGCGCGGGCATTGTCAAAATTTCGTATCAGTTTCTTTCAGACGGTCAGGGGCGAAATTTGGGGGAGGCTGTGGGGTTTTTCAGACACGCGGAATTGCCTAAAGCGCCGCCCCGGTTTCGGGTCATCCCAGGGTTCCGGCGCTAACTAAGTTCAACCCCGGCAAAAAAATACCCAATTTCGAAGGCGGCAGTTTCGAGGGCGTCGGAGCCGTGGACGGCATTCCTTTCGATGCTCGCGGCGTAGAGCTTGCGGATTGTTCCGGCAGCGGCTTTGGCGGGGTCGGTTGCCCCCATAATGTCGCGGAGACGCGCGATGGCATTCTCCCCCTCGAGCACCATGGGCATTGACGGTCCCGAGCTCATGAAGTCCGTGAGGCTGGCGAAAAAAGGCCGCTGGCGGTGAACGGCGTAAAACACTTCCGCTTCTTTTTTTGTCAGGTTGGCAAGCCGCGCGGCCACGATGCGAAACCGGTTCGCCTCGAAAATATGGATAATGTCCCCTACATGACCGGTTTCAACTGCGTCGGGCTTAATGATAGTCAAAGTCCGTTCAATCGCCATAAAACTCCTGGAAGTGGATTTAGCTCGCGGCCGTCTTTCCTAAGGCAGCGGCCATGGTCTCGCCAATCATCGCCGGGCTTGCCGCCATGCGGATGCCGGCCGCTTCAAGCGCGGCAATCTTATCCGCCGCTGTGCCTTTGCCTCCGGAAATAATCGCGCCTGCATGACCCATGCGGCGTCCGGGCGGCGCGGTGCGGCCCGCGATAAACCCTACGACAGGCTTTTTCACGCTGGACTTGATAAACGCCGCCGCTTCTTCTTCCGCGCTGCCGCCGATCTCGCCAATCATCACGATGCCATGCGTATCCGGGTCGGCAGCCATCAGTCGGAGCGCGTCGATAAACTGCGTCCCGATGATGGGATCGCCACCGATGCCTACGCAGGTGGATTGCCCAATGTCGAGCGCCGTCAGTTGGCCCACTGCTTCGTAAGTCAACGTGCCACTGCGCGAAATGACGCCGATATGCCCCTGCTTGTGAATACGGCCCGGCATGATCCCGATCTTGCATTTGCCTGGTGAAATCACGCCCGGACAATTGGGGCCGACTAGCCGTGTAGCCTTGCCGTCCAAAAACTGCTTGACGCGCATCATATCCATCACCGGAATGCCTTCGGTGATGCAGATGACCAGCGGCAGGCCAGCGTCTGCCGCCTCCATGATGGCGTCGGCGGCAAACGGCGGCGGAACGAAGATAACCGAGGCATTCGCGCTCGTCTTTTCCTTCGCCTTGGCAACGGTGTTGAAGACGGGAATGCCGTCAACGTTTGACCCGCCCTTGCCGGGCGTCACACCAGCTACAACTTTGGTGCCGTATTCTACCGCCTGCCGCGTATGAAAGGTTCCTTCGCGGCCCGTAATGCCCTGCACGAGAAGCTTTGTGTTTTCGTCAACTAGAATCGACATAAATTTTCTTATTGGTTCATTGAATCATTGATTCATTGGCTGCGGCTCTGCTTACCCTCTCCGCTCTGATGGCCGCGCTTCATTGAATCAATGATTCAATCGATCAATCAACTGGCTTTCGCCAGTTGCACAACTTTTTCCGCCGCATCCTTCATTCCTTTGGCGACGGCGAAATTCAGTCCGCTTTCGCGCAGAATCTTCTGGCCGAGATCAACATTGGTGCCTTCGAGTCTCACCACCACAGGAACCTTAATCCCAAGCGTCTTTGCCGCCGCCACTACGCCGTTGGCGACGATGTCGCAGCGCATGATGCCGCCAAAAATGTTAATGAGCACGGCGCGCACGTTGGGATCACTCAGGATAATCTCAAAGCCGTGGCGCACCTGCTCTTCGTTCGCGCCGCCGCCCACGTCGAGGAAATTTGCGGGGCTGCCTCCCGCATATTGAATGATATCCATCGTGGCCATGGCCAGACCCGCGCCGTTCACCATGCAGCCCACGTTCCCATCCAGGCGGACGTAATTTAATTTGTAGTCCGAGGCTTTCACTTCCAATGGATCTTCTTCGTTGAGGTCGCGCAATTCCTGAATTTCCGGGTGGCGGTAGAGCGCACTGTCGTCGAAATTCATCTTGGCGTCGAGCGCAAGCAACCGCCCATCCTTGGTGACAATGAACGGATTGATTTCAGCGAGTGATGCGTCAGTCCACTCGAAAGCTTTGTACAAACTGGTGATGAACTTGTAGGCCTGCGGTATCTGCGCGGCCTCGATGCCAAGGGCAAATGCCAGCGTTCTCACTTGAAACGCCTGCAGACCCAGAGCGGGATGGATGGCTTCTTTGAGGATTTTTTCCGGATGTTCCGCCGCAACGACTTCAATTTCTATGCCGCCTTCGCTTGACGCCATCAGGACTGGCCGCCCGCTGGCGCGGTCCATCACCAAGCCCAGGTAAAGCTCACGCGCAATCTCGACTCCTTCCTCAATGAGCACACGGCGCACCACGCGGCCTTCGGGACCGGTCTGATGCGTCACCAGCGTCATGTCGAGCATCTTGCCAGCAAGCTCTCCAGCTTCTTTGGGGCTGCGCGCCAGCTTCACGCCGCCGCCTTTGCCACGTCCGCCGGCGTGAATTTGCGCCTTCACCACCACCGTTCCGCCGAGTTTTTCCGCCACTGCGGGCGCTTGTTCGGCCTGTTCGATCACTTCACCCCGCGGCACGGCCACGCCGTAGCGCGCAAGGATTTGTTTGGCTTGATATTCGTGAATTTTCATGATGGTTGCGGATTCAGCGGCCTGCCAAACCAGATTTTTTGGTGAAAAGGCGGGCGGATTACGTTGACATCCAAGTGGGATGCGCGGAATTCAAGGTACAATGAAGAATTCCAGGCTGGCCCGATGTCCCAGTATAGGCAAAGCTCGCTCAAAATGCAATGAATGCACGACCCCTCACTCGCCGGGAGAGGGTAGCGAGCGGGGCGAGCTGGGTAGCGCAGACCTCGGCTTTGCGGGTCCGCAGTTTTGCGATTGAACTGACAAGCCGCGGACCTGAACAACGCAGGTCCGCGCTACTATTCGCTACAATATGCAAATTCGAGACGCAATCGACAAAATCGAAACCGGCGAAGGCCTGAGCCGTACGGAAGCGCACGATGTGATGCGGGAAATCTTCTCCGGCGGCGTTCCTGAGGAAGACATCAAGTCTCTTCTGATTGGCTTGCGCGACAAGGGCGAGACGGTGGAGGAGCTCGCGGGTTTTGCAGAGGTGATGCGCGCGCGAGCCGCCGAAGTGCTCCGAGAAGCCGGCGTGGATACGAAGAGCCTCGCTCGCAACGGACATCTTCTCGACACCTGCGGCACCGGCGGCGATGGCAAAGGAACGTTTAACGTCTCGACCGCTGTGGCGCTGGTCGCCACGGGCGCGGGCGCGCGCGTAGCCAAGCACGGCAATCGTTCCATCTCAAGCCGTTGCGGCAGCGCGGACGTTTTGGAAGCTCTTGGTGTCGCGGTGGAAATGCCGCTTGCGCGCATCCCGGAGTGCTTGGAAATCACAGGGATGGTTTTTCTCTATGCGCCGCATCTTCATCTCTCGATGAAGCACGTCATGGGAGCGCGCCGGAGCCTGAAAACCAAAACGGTGTTTAACCTTCTCGGCCCGCTCACCAACCCGCTCAACGCTTCCGTCCAGCTCGCCGGAGTTTATGACCTCGGCCGCACCGAAATGATGGCGCGGGCGCTTGCCATCGTGGGCGCGGAGCGCGCGTTCGTAGTGGCGAGCGAAGATGGAATGGATGAAATCTCGCTCTCGCATCACACGCAGCTATCTGAAGCCCGGAATGGAAGCGTCACCACGCGCCGGGTTTTGCCCGAAGAGTTTGGATTGGACCTTCATGCCCCAGAGGCTCTGAGGCAAGCGATTGCGGGCGGCGACGCCGAAACGAACGCGCGCATCATTATGCGCATCCTCGATGGGGAACGCGGACCTCACCGCGACATCGTGCTTGCAAATGCTTCGGCGGCACTGGTGGTGGCGGGACTGACGACGAGTTTTCGTGACGGAGTGGGCATGGCGGAAGAATCCATTGCATCTGGCCGGGCGAAAAAGACACTCGAAGCATTGCGCGAATTCACCCGCCGTTTTGCTTGAACCAGCCGCTTGAAGTCTTTGCGAAAAGCACGGGAAAGACTCTGTAGCGGCGGCGTCTCGCCGCCGCTACAGCCCAGTTGCCAGAGGTCAATACTTAGGGACAGTGGGGTCTACCTGATCTGACCAAGCCAGGATGCCGCCCTTCAGATTCTTGATCTTGCGGAAGCCCGAGTTCATCAAGAAGCCTACTGCCTTGGCGCTGCGCACCCCCGAGCGGCAATGCACAACAATATCGTCCGCTGTATTGAGTTCATTCATGCGCGCCGGGACATCCCCAAGCGGGATGAGCACCGAGCCGGGAATGCGGCAGATTTGGAATTCGTGCGGCTCCCGCACATCCAAAATTACCGGGGGCTTGCCCGAATCGATCAATTGCTTCAGCTCGACGGGCGTAATCTCAGGGACATTGGTTTCCACGTGATGCTCCTCTCCGCGAATGCCGCAGAACTGCTCGTAATCAATTAACTTCGTGATTGACGGATGCGCGCCGCAGACGGGGCACTCCGGATCCTTGCGCAGCTTCAGCTCGCGCCACCGCATGGCCAGCGCGTCAAAAAGCAGCAGCCGCCCGATGAGCGAATCGCCCTTGCCGAGAATCAGCTTGATGACCTCAAGCGCCTGAACGCAACCCATAATGCCCGGGAGCACGCCCAGCACACCACCCTCAGCGCAACTCGGCACCAATCCCGGCGGAGGCGGCTCCGGATAGACGCAGCGATAGCATGGCCCATCTTGCGCGTAAAACACCGATGCCTGCCCCTCAAAACGGAAGATGCTGGCATAAACGTTGGGTTTTCCAAGCAGCACGCAAGCATCATTCACAAGGTATCGCGTGGGGAAATTATCTGTTCCGTCGGCCACGATATCAAAATCTTTGAAAATCTCCAGCGCGTTTTCCGAACTCAACCGGGTTTCAAAGCCCACCACTTCGACGTTCGGGTTGATATCCAGAATGGTATCGCGGGCCGACTCAAGCTTGGTGCGGCCCACATCGTTCGTGTCGTGAATGATCTGCCGTTGAAGATTGGTGAAATCCACCACATCGAAATCCACGATACCCAGCGTGCCCACGCCCGCCGCGGCCAGGTAAAGCGCCATCGGGGCACCCAGGCCACCGGCTCCAATGCAGAGCACCTTTGCCTTCTTCAGCTTAAGCTGACCTTCCATGCCCACTTCCGGCATGATGAGGTGGCGGCTATAGCGCAGGATTTCGTCTTTGTCGAGTTGCGGAGCTTTCGTGCTTGTGTTCATCGTCAGTGTAGCCATTTGTTATCCCTCAAAAAATCCCTATCCTCCGATTTGTAGCTCCCGCTTCTCCCGAGGAAGAGAACTTCGATCCATCTTCCTTGTCCATCCCTCTCCCGCTAGACGAGGGCGGCGAGCTCAGCAAGCCGGGTGAGATGCGTGCTTCAATTTTTTCCGATGCAAAAGTGGAATTAAGTTCGATGTAGGACGCCCGGACGCCGGCTCACCGGCCCCAGGCTAATTACAGATGCAGAGGGGGCTGCCGCTGCCGCCGGCGATGGAGGGCACAATGCTGATCACGTCGTTTGGGTTGACCGGAGTTTTGTCCTTTTGCAGGTATCGGATATCTTCGTCGTTCAAATAGATGTTCACAAAACTGCGCAGTTTGCCTTCGTCGTTGTAGAGGTGCTTGCGCAGCCCGTTGAACTGTGCCGTCAGCCGCTGCAGGGCGTCGGCCACGCTTGAAGCTTCGATTTCAACCGCTTCCTTCCGCTCCGTATACTGCCGGAGGGGAGTAGGAATCATCACTTTTACCGCCATCAGGTCTCCTTTGAACGTATAAAACCGCACACCGCTGGCGCGCTATTCAATAATCTCCAGTGGCTCCTCATCAAACTGTGCTCGATCATCCTGCAAAACCCAGGAGGTATAGCGGCCCGGCTTACCCGCTTCAACTGCAATGATAACATAAGAATACCAAGGAAAAGCGTGGTCCCTGTCATATCCCGATGGGCGCGCCGGGTGATCAGGATGGGAATGATAAAACCCAACCGTATCCAGCCCTCGCTCGCGAGCCTCTTTTTCCACGCGCCGCAAGTCCTCGGGATCAATCAGGAACCTATTCCGCTCAGATTCGCTCGAGGCGGTCAGAGGCAGCAATTCTTCCGCACGCTCTGACTTGCCGCGCAGATTGGGCAGCGGCTGTACTTCGCGCACTTCTTTCAGCCCGTCGCGCCCCACACCAAGCAATACGCCACAGCATTCATTGGGATACCCTTCAGCGGCGCTCCGGCGGATCGCGTCCACATGCTCGTTTGTAAGTTGCAATGCCATAACGTCCAACCGTTGGATGAAAGCAGTCTCACCTTGGTTCCAGGCGCCAATCCCGCCGAATCTTAACCCTTTCGCCCTTCGGTCCAAAAACGCTCGCTCAGGTACTTATCGCCGCTGTCGCTGAAAATAGTCACTACCACGCCTTCGCGCAACCCCTCCGCGACTTTCAGAGCGGCAACCATAGCAGCGCCGGCAGAGACACCCACCAGCAAGCCTTCCTCCCGCGCCAGGCGCAGCGTCATCGAGTAGGCTTCTTCTGTCGAGACCGTCACATCCTCATCCGCAAGATTCTCATCATAAATGCCGGGAAGGATCGATGTGGGCATATGCTTCAGTCCTTCGAGGCCATGAAAGGGCGAGTCGGGTTGCATCGAGATGCAGCGGATGACGGGATTTAATTCCTTCAACTTCCGTGTCGTGCCCATGAAGGTGCCGCTCGTTCCAAGCCCTGCCACGAAATGGGTCACGTGGCCGTCGGTTTGCTCAAAAATCTCTGGAGCGGTGGTTTCATAATGGGCGCGCCAGTTGGCTGGGTTGTCATATTGGTTGGCGTAAAAATAGAGGTCAGGACGACCGGCCGCGAGCTCGCGCACCTTGCGGATGGCGCCATCCGATCCCTCCATCGGGTCGGTATATATAATTTCAGCCCCGTAAGCCGAAAGGATCTGCTTGCGCTCGGTAGACACATTCGAAGGCATGAAAATTTTCAGCCGGTATCCCCGCGATGCCGAGATCATCGCGTAGGCGATGCCCGTGTTTCCGGAAGTCGAGTCGATCAGGATTTTCTCCTGATTCATCAACCCGGCGCGCTCTGCTTCAAGAATGATATTTTTTGCCGCGCGGTCCTTCACCGACCCGCCGGGATTCTCCCACTCGGCTTTGGCGTACACCTCTACCCCGGAAAGATGCCGGGTGATGCGGTTGAATCGCAGCAAGGGCGTGTTGCCGATCAGCGAGAGAACGTCCTGCGGACCGTTGAACCGCGAGCGGTCTCTTTCCACCATCGCTCTTGCATTGATTGCCATTCGTCCACTACATTCGCATTACCGGCGCTGATGTGTCAACTTTCGAAGCAACGTAACAGGTTCTGTTTATGACCGATAACGAACACGGCAGACTAGGGTGGATTGATCTGCTATGGCTGATTTTCCTGGCCGGTCTCGCAGTTTTGCCCCCTCTGGCCGAAATTCACAAGCAGATGATTCTTGCCGGCATCGGCCTGTTCCAGATTTTCGAGAGCAGAATTCTGAAGTCCGTTTCACCCTCGCGCCGCAATTTTGTAAGCATCCTCGTCAAGGTTTTGCTGGCCACGCTGCTTGTTTGGCACACTGGAGGCATTAACAGTAATTACTATCCCATCTATTATCTGCCAGTTGTTTCCGCCGCCATGCTCTACGACGGCTGGGGGACGATGTTCTGGACGCTGGCCTCATGCGCGGCCTTCAGCGCGTTTCTGATTCCTGCTTTGCGTTATTTTCGTCTCACCGAAGGCGGCATTGCCGAATTGGCTCTACGCTACCTTTTCTTTTTTCTCGTGGCCGTGGTTGTAAATCGCTTTGTCTCCGAGAACCGCCGCCAGGGGCTTCGTTATCGTGAACTTGCAGAAGAGCTTACTGAGACCAATCGCCGCCTGCAGCAGGCTCAAGCCGACGCCAGACGCTCCGAGCGCCTGGCCGCGCTGGGGCAACTCTCCGCTGGTCTTGCCCATGAGATTCGCAATCCGCTTGGCGTCATCCGCGGCTCGGCGGAGATGCTGAACGAGAGGCTCCACGCCTCCGACGCGCTCACGGCCGAGCTTGCAACCTACATTTCGAGTGAAGTCGAACGGCTCAATAGTCTTGTGGGGCGCTTCCTGGATTTCGCCCGCCCCCTCAAACTTAAATTAGAAAGACAGGATATAGCTCCGATCATCGATCGCACTTTGCAATGGGTTAAGGATCGCCATTCCGGGGCTAAGGTTGAGATTGACCGCCAGTATAGCAACGGCTTACCCCTTTTGTTTTTGGACGGAGAGATGGCAGAGCGTGTCTTTACCAACCTATTTGATAACGCCTTTGAAGCCATGCCGGAGGGAGGCACGTTGCGCATCACCACAGGCCGCGCGCAATCCAACGGACGCGAGGGCGTCGAAATTGCTATCGAAGACACCGGCCCTGGCGTGCCCGACGAACAGCGCGAGCAGATTTTCAACCCATTTTTTACCACGAAGAAAACGGGCGTTGGATTGGGCCTCTCCATTGTTTCTAAAATCGTGGATGACCACCACGGATGGATTGAACTCGATGGCTCACGCAACGGCGGCGCCTGCTTTAGGTTGTTTTTTCCTGCCTAATGATTGTAACGGCGGCCCCATTATTAGGTTTCGACGGCGCACTCTGTTCCTTCCCACGTCTGGTATGATTGAAAATACTCGATTCCGCCCGACTGCATCCAGGTCCCCGCATGACTGAAACACATCCGTCGATTGCCAAACACGATGTCGCGCGCCGCGCCAAGATTGTGTGCACGCTTGGTCCCGCTTCCGCTTCTCCCGAAAAGCTCGCTTCGCTGATTGAAGCGGGGATGGACGTGGCCCGCCTGAATTTCT
>DASZAA010000385.1:0-5281 GCA_035945615.1 Terriglobia bacterium | reverse complement strand
AAACGAGTGAGGATCCTTCAGCAACCCTTGCAGACTGCCCTGATAGATGATGCGCCCGCCGTGCTCGCCCGCGCCGGGTCCGAGGTCCAGAATCTTATCCGCTTCCCTCATCATCGCCGGGTCATGTTCCACCACGAGGATGGTGTTGCCCAGGTCGCGCAGGCGCTTGAGGATGTTGATTAGCCGGTCCGTGTCGCGCGGGTGCAGACCAATCGAAGGTTCGTCGAGCACATAGAGCGCGCCCACCAGATTCGATCCGAGCGAGGTGGCAAGCTGGATACGCTGCGACTCGCCGCCCGAGAGCGTCGAAGCCAGGCGGTCGAGCGTGAGATAGTCCAGCCCCACCTCATCCAGGTATTTCAGCCGCGAGCTGATCTCCTCGATCACCTGGTCCGCCATCGCCCTTTGCGCAGGCGAAAAGCGGAGGCCGGCAAAGAACTCGCGCGCCCCGCGAATCGAAAGGCGGCAAACCTCGGTGATGTTCTTTCCGCTGATGCGCACGTTCAGGGCTTCGGCGCGCAGCCGCCCGCCGTCGCACTCCGGGCAGCGTGTGTAGCCGCGGTAGCGGCTGAGAAAAACGCGCACATGAAGCTTGTATTTTTTCTGCTCCAGGCGGGCGAAGAAGCCGCGCACGCCGGGAAATGTATCATCGCCGTTGAGGACCCACTGCTTTTCTTCGTCCGTCAATTCGAAATAGGGCGTGTTCAGCCGGATGCGGCGGGATTGCGCGAGTCGCTTCACGGCGCTGAAAAAGTCCCGGTAACGAGGCTTTGTCCAAGGTTCCACGGCGCCGTCGCGCAGGCTCTTGTTCTTATCCGGGATCACCCGGTCAAGATCAATATCAATCGTGTTTCCGAATCCCTGGCAGCGCGGGCAAGCGCCAAACGGATTATTGAATGAAAACAATCGCGGCTCCGGTTCCTGCAGGCGCGTCCCACACTTTTTGCACTCGAACCGCTCGTTAAAGAGGAGCCGTTCAGACGGCGCGCCGTCTCCTGCGGGAAACTCAAGGAGGGTTTCACCCGCTTCGCGAAAGCAAATCTCGACCGAATCAATCAGCCGCTGGCGGGCGTCCGACGCAACCTCCAGCCGGTCAACCAGCACGTAAACCGGCTGCGCAAAATCGATATCGAGCAGCGATTCGGGTGTGGAAAACTCAAACAGGCGGCCAGCCTGCAAGAGATGGTTGAAGCCTCGCTGGCGCAGGGTGAAGAGCCGCTGCCGCATGGATTCTCCCAGTTCATCGGGAACGGGGGATGGACTCGCCGGCGCGCCGGGTTTGCCCTTGCGGGCCTTGGGTTTCTTCGCGCTCTTGCGGATGGGCGACGATGTGGCCGCACCATTGATCCCGAACGCATCCATCGTAGACAGGCCGCCGCTTTCTGGATCGGGCGGCGGGGTCTTTTCTGGCGTCGTCGAATCGGCACGCAGTTGAAACATCACCTGGAAACGGCGGCCGGGGGGCAGTACGAGCACGCGCGCCGCAATCTCATCCACCGTGTCTTTGCGAACCTCTTCCCCGCAGCGCGGGCAATAGCTTGTGCCTGCGCGCGCGAATAGCAGGCGAAGATAGTCGTAGATTTCTGTAGCCGTCGCCACTGTGGAGCGCGGGTTGCGCGTAGAGTTCTTCTGCCGGATGGCCACTGCCGGGGCAATGCCGCTGATCTCATCCACGTCAGGCTTTTCCATGCGCTCGAGAAACTGGCGGGCGTAGGCGGAGAGCGACTCCACATAGCGGCGCTGCCCCTCGGCATAGAGCGTATCGAATGCAAGGCTTGATTTGCCGGATCCGGAAACGCCTGTGATCACAGTCAACTGGTTTAAGGGAATTGCGCAGTCAATGTTCTTCAGGTTGTGCACCCGCGCCCCCCGCACCACAATGGAATCGAGGCTTGAAACGGCGGGTAGCTGAGGCAAAAGACCGCTGATGGCTGCGGACTCTCCGAAAGGCACAGAACTAGACTGCTCCCCCGGCGATGCGCCTGCGGTTGTGGCCGCACTTGGCTGCAAAAAATCACTCATATATGCTCGTAATTCTAACTTGCCCTCTACCGGCACTCCCAGAGGGAAATAACCCTAGACCGCAAACTACAATTATATCTTGAAAGCCAGGAGTTGTAGCTCAACCCTGATCTGCGCTACAAATCCAGCCGAGCACGCCATTCTGAGATTTTTGAGACAAGTGGGATGAACAAGACGAGATTTTTTGTGGGTCAGCTCGATTCCCCGGTTCGTCCCTAGGTTAAGATATTCGGTGTTTCAGTAGACGATGGTGAAATTCCCTTGCGCGTTTGTAAATACGCTGGGCATTCCCCACACGGGCACGCCTGGGGCGTGGCCTTTCTGACTCATGGGCCGGCCATCGGGGTTGAAAAGCTGCCAGGCGACGGAACCGCCCTTCATCCAGGCGGTGCCCTCAGTCCAAACAAGCAGCGCCTGGCCGCGCGCATTCTCGGCGACAGCTGGATGTTTCCAGTCAACGGGAGATCCGGGCGCGGCAAGCGCGGTTGAAGGGCTGAGCTTGCTGGGACTGATACGGTCGAAATAGACTTCGCCCGCTTTCTCCCATGCCGCAAGCACTTGGCCTCCTCCTTCGCTCAAATCTGCAGTGCTCATAGGGCAGGCGTTCAATTTCCAAGCGGATAGATCTTCAGCGCGAAACGAGCGGCCCTGGTCGGTCGATGTCAGCAGGGTCATGTCACGATGGATATTCTCCGCCGCGGCGCGGTAGAGAACAAAGAGCGTCCCGTTTTCATCCACGAAGGCGCGCATTCCGCAACAGCCGCAAGCGCCGAGCGCAGCCGGTGAAGCCGGAGCCTCGCGCGCAAAAGTTTTGCCGTCATCGGTCGAGCGCGCCAGATAAACACGCCGGTGGGCTTCGCCCGAAAATTTTCCCTTAGCGTGCCAGACGGCATAAACATTGCCGCGTTGGTCCGCTGCGATGGAAAGTCCGCCGTCAACGCCCTTCGTGTATTGCATCAGATTGCGCTGTGGCATGAACGCGGTTCCTGCGTCATTCAGGCGTGAAAAGAGCACTGGCGTGCCGCCAGCCGGGCCGCGAGGCTTGGCCTGGCTTGAGCCGAACCAGATGACATAGACGCGACCATTGCGGCCAAGCGCCATTTGCGGGCCACGTACAGTGCCAATCGCCACGGCGCTTCCGGGCTGGCTGTTCACGCGAATGGGCGCTGAAAAACCCGTTGCGCCAGGCTGGCGTTCCACATATTCGACGTCCCCCGCCGACGCGTTGCCCTTGAAATAAATCATGCGCAGCACGCCGCGACGGTCGAGCGCCGTCTGTGGCTGGATGCCGCCATCCGGCGTCCGCATCAACAAAATTTTTGGGAGTGGGGGCGCGGCTTTTGAATATGCAATGACCGCACCAATTGAAGCGGCAACAGCCAGCAGGATAAGCGCGGACATGCGAAGCATAGAGTCTTTGATCATGGTGATAACAGGTTCGTTGTGGCGGGACAAGCCCGCCGCTACGCCATAAACTGGTTCACTACCATCAATAAAGCAAGAAAATGCCGTTGAAGAAAATGTATGACGACCGTATTTACAGCGGCGGCCTCTGCCCGCCAGCTTTTACTAATTAAACTCCGAAGTCCGTAGAGGACCACTGCTACAACACCTAGACGTGAATGCGCAGACGCCAGAGGGTGAGGATTGCAAGCTCGCGGATCGAATAAACCACCCGCAGGTACGGGTCGGCTTCAATCTGGCTATTGGGAACGGGCGAACCGTATGCGGTAATTCCAAAGGATTGGAGCATGACGCCCGTGCGATAGAGATGAAACCCGTCGCTGACCGTGATGCAGGTGTGGATGCCTAGTTTATGGAGGATAGCGCCTACGGCGCGAACGCTTTGGAACGTAGTTTCTCCTCGCGTCTCGGCAATGATCGCCCCTGCCGCCACACCCTGCTGAATGAGATAATCGCGGCCAACGCCGCCCTCTGTGTATTGCCGGTCGCCGCCGCTCCCTCCGGTGGTTACGATCAGCGGCGCAAGGCCTTTTTCCTCCAAGGCGAGGGCGTGGTCAAGGCGCGCCTGATAAACCGGCGATGGGGCCCCGTCATACTCAGCCGCCCCCATCACTACAATCGCTCCTGCCGGACGGGCTTGGTCGGTTAAGGCTGCAACGCGAATTGCATGGTAGAGGGACCGTTCGGCCATAACCAGCGCGACAACGCCGATCAGGACCAGCAAGGAAATCCAGCGGCGGATGCGCAGGCGGCTCAGTCGAGAAACTCCTTTAGCTCCTCTTCGGTGATCCGGCCATGGCGCACAATGCGGGGCCGCAAGCCGGTAAGGTCGACCACGGTCGAAGCCGTGTCGCTGCAGGTTGATCCGCCATCCAGGATAAGTTGCAGACTGCCGCCGATCTGATCGTTCACCTCGGCAGCCGTCTTGCAAGTTGGATGGTCTGTTAGGTTGGCGCTGGTTCCGGTCAACGGGCAGGCCGCAGCGTCAATGAGGGAAAGCGCGATTTCCGCCCGCGGCCATCTCAGCCCAACGTTACCCGTGTTGCCCGTTACTTTCAGCGGAATGCGGCGCGAGCCGGGGACGACAATGGTCAAGGGGCCGGGCCAATACCTTCCGGCAAGGTCAAAGAAGAGCCGCGGCGGGTCATTGGTAAGCTCGATCGCCTGATCCATGGAATTCACTAGGAGGGGAAGCGGCCGGTTGAACGACCGGCCCTTTACACGAAATACCTCGCTTACTGCCGCAAGATTGAACGGGTCGGCGCCGAGACCGTAAACCGTGTCGGTGGGAAATGCCACAACCTTCCCGCCTGCGATCAGTTTTGTGGCGCATTCGAGCGCATTCGGCAGCGAGGAACCATCGGCTTTTAAGATTTCGGCCATACCGCCCTTCGGTATCCACTATTCTCTACATTCACCGTAACATAAGCCAGCGTCCAGACAAGGTCAAGGGAGCGTCGGCGCTTTGTGACTGCCGGTCTATATTAAAACCGGCCGCAAGATGCCGACGTTCTTCCAACCATGGTTTTTATTTGGTTTTGCCAAAGCCATTGCCAACGCCGCAGGCATAAAGCAAATGAAACAAGGTCATCGCTTGTTGCCGGGGATAGGACTGGCTGTCAGTTAAGACTCCATGGTCGCCGGTCGAAAAGCTGAACCCGCCGCTAGGCTTCTGGCGGGCGAGCACGCGAGCGAAGCATCGTTCGCTAAGATTGGATGAATCACAGATCCCACTCCGCTGGGCCTCGTGCAAGGCCGCGCCCAAAGCGGCGGTGTAATAATCCACTTCCGGCCC
>DASZAA010000384.1:0-10871 GCA_035945615.1 Terriglobia bacterium | reverse complement strand
TGCGGCTGCGACGCGCGCGTATCCGAAATGGCGGTTGACGCCCGCTCCGAAGCGCGGCGAATTGCTTTATCGGGTGGCGCAATTGCTCGAAAGGCGTAAGGAAGAGCTTGCCCAGCAAATGACGCGCGAAATGGGCAAAGTGCTGGCTGAGGCACGCGGCGACGTGCAAGAAGCCATCGATATGACGTATTACATGGCCGGCGAGGGCCGCCGCCAGTTCGGGCAAACCACGCCTTCCGAACTTCCAAACAAATACTGCATGACCCAGCGCGTTCCGCTCGGCGTATGCGCGTTAATTACGCCTTGGAATTTCCCTCTCGCAATACCTGCCTGGAAATCGATGCCTGCGTTGATTTGCGGAAACACGGTCGTGATGAAACCCTCGCCCGAATCGCCGCGTTCCATGCTGAATTTAATGGAGATTTTTGCGGAAGCCGGCGTTCCCCCAGGCGTGGTGAACTGTGTCACCGGAAGTTCGGCAGAACTGGGCGCTGCGCTTGCAGCACACGGTGACGTTCGCGCGGTCTCCTTCACAGGCTCCTCGATGGTGGGCCGCGAGGTGGCCAAGGCTTGTGCGGGCTCCTTCAAGCACGTGACTCTCGAGATGGGCGGCAAGAATGCGATCCTGGTGATGGAAGACGCCAATCTTGACCTCGCCGTCGACGGCGCCCTTTGGGGTGGTTTTGGCACGAGCGGCCAGCGATGCACTGCCGCCAGCCGGATTGTGGTGGACAAGAGAGTTTATAAAACGTTTGTGGAAAAATTCGTTGAGCGCGCTCATTCCCTGAAAGTGGGTAACGGCCTTGATCCTTCGGTACAAGTTGGCCCTGTGATCAATGTGAGGCAGCTCGACCGGATTGAAGAATACGTCCGTATTGGGAAGGAGGAAGGCGCGAGGCTGCTGTGCGGCGGCGAGCGCGTCACGGCTCAAGATTGCGCGCGCGGATGGTTTTACGCACCCACGATTTTTGGCGATTGCCACGCCGGCATGAGAATCGCAAAAGAAGAAATCTTTGGGCCGGTCGTGGCTGTTATTCCATGCGACGGGATTGAGGAGGCTATCAAGATTGGTAACAGCGTGGATTACGGGCTCTCCTCGGCGATTTACACCCAAGACGTGAACAAAGCGTTCCGCGCCATGAGGGATATGGAAACAGGCATCTTTTACGTGAATGCCTCTACCATCGGCGCCGAAACTCACTTGCCTTTTGGCGGCGTCAAGCAAACTGGGAACGGCCACCGCGAAGCCGCGCTGGCGGCGCTCGATTTTTACTCCGAATGGAAATCAATTTACATCGATTTCAGCGGCAAGCTCCAGCGCGCGCAGATTGACACCTAGCCGCCGGCACAAAGAATCGCAGTTGCGGCTTTTGAATTCATCACAAGTCCTGCCACCGGGGCTTGCGCTTTTCGAGAAACGCGCTCAGCCCTTCGTGAAAATCTTGAGTGGCTCGAATCCGCGCGCTCATCTGCATTGCCATTTCTAGCTCGCGATCGAATTCGTTCTGGGAAAAATCACAAATCAGCCGCTTGGTATAACGGAGGCTCGTAGGGCTTACCGCAATCATCTGCGCGGCGATTTCCCGCGCCCGGTCAAGTAATTTCCCGCCCGCGACGATTTCGTTCACAAGGCCTATCTGCCGCGCTTCCTCCGCTTCGATGATCCGGCCTGTCAGAAGCAGATCCCGCGCGCGTTTCTCGCCGATCTGGCGAATCAGAAAAGCAGCAACGAACGCGGGCATGAACCCAACCCGCACTTCGGTGTAGCCGAACTTTGCTTCCGGGGCGGCCAGTGTAATGTCGGCGAGCGTTGCGATGCCACAGCCGCCCGCTACAGCATGGCCGTTGACAGCCGCAATCATGGGTTTGGAAAACGTGTAAATGTGGCGGAAAAAATCAGCAATACGTTGCGAGTCGGCCAGCATTTTCGGGTCGGGCGCAGCGTTTTGGGGTAGATTTAACGACCCAGACGGTTCCGATGGCGCAGAACTCATTTGCTTGAGCACCGAAAGGTCCATCCCCGCGCAAAACGCCTTTCCCGCTCCGGTCACAATGAGCACGCGCGCTGCACCCGCCTCAACTTCGCGCAAGGCGGCGTGAAGCTCATCCATCATTTCGTGAGTGAGCGCATTCAATTTCTCAGGACGGTTCAGCGTGACGAGTGCAACGTCATGTTCCTGACCGAGAGTCAGAGTTTGGTAAGCCATGCGTTGATCTTTAAATTGAGATATCTGAAATTACAAATTTGAAATTTGCCGGGCTCACGCGTACATTTTTCGCAGCGCCTGGGTGGCTTCAACGGCGGAGAGCATCGCCCAGGGTTCAATGCCGGTCACTGCGCCTTTCGCTGCGAGCGCCGGAACGGCCACTTCAGTCGGGATGTTTCCAACGAGATGGTCGCCCGCAAAAGGGCATCCACCCAGCCCCGTGAGCGCGCCGTCGAAGCGCCTACAACCCGCTTCGTAAGCAGCCAGAATCTTTTCAGCCGCGGTCTCGGGGCGGCCGTGCAGGTGGGCGCCTAGCTCAACCCCCTCCGCGACCTGCTGGACCTGCCGGTACACGTTTGCCACCTCTTCAGGAGTCGCTATACCCACGGTATCCGCGAGTGAGATGGCCTTAACCCCTACGGTCTTCAACCATTCCACCGTCTCCGCTGTCACCTCGGCGCTCCATGGCTCACCGAAAGAGTTGCCAAAAGCCATTGAAATGTAAACCACTAGATTAAGCCCTCGCGCAAGCGCGGCTTGATGAATTTTCTTAATCAGATCTCTCGATTCCGACTGTGACATATTGGCATTCTGCCGCCGGAAATTAGCAGAGACGGAGTATGGATAACCCAAAGTCGTAACGCCGGGCGCATTGAGCGCGCGCGCGAGGCCTTCGCCATTCACAATGATGCCAATAATCTCGACACTCCGGGAGAGGTCGTTTGGTGGATGCCCAGGATGGTCATGGCCATTGGCGCGGGGAGCAGGCGGAGACAGCACGCCGGCCGACCGAAGCTCGGCAAGGACGCTCTCACTGTCCGCCATTTGCGGCACGTGTTTGGGAGAAACGAAGCTGACGGAGTCAATGTGCTTGAATCCTAATTCAATGAGTTTGCGGAGATATGCTACCTTGCCTTCGGTGGGAATGACTTTTTGCAATCCTTGCCACGCGTCGCGCGGGCATTCGACGATTTTGACGGTTTCCATGCAATCCCCTGCGTCATATAGCTTTCAAAGTTCGACTTGTTTATGTCTGCAACACGCCCGTCTTAAACTCAGGCACGTGCGGACTCAGCGCAGCGGCTTCAAGCGACCAGATCAGCGCCGCGCGGGTTTCAGCCGGATCGATGATAGCGTCAACCCAAAGCCGCGCTGCTGCATAGCGCGGGTCAGTTTGGCGCTCGTAAGTGAGCCGGATAGATTCAAACAACTCGTTTTTTTCATCTTCGTTGAGCTTTTTACCCTCACGCTCGAGCTGCCGGATGCGGATTTCAACCAGAGTGGACGCGGCTGAGGCGCCGCTCATCACGGCATATCGCGCGGTGGGCCAGGCAAAGATGAATCGCGGGTCGTATGCTTTGCCGCACATGGCGTAATGGCCCGCGCCGAAGCTCCCACCGCAGATCACAGTGATCTTCGGTACCACGCTGTTGGAGACGGCGTTCACCATTTTGGCTCCAGCGCGGATGATGCCGCTCCACTCCGCTTCCTTACCCACCATGAACCCATTCACGTCGTGCAGAAAAACTAGCGGAACTAGATTCTGATTGCAATCCATGATGAAGCGGGCGGCTTTTTCCGCCGACGCGGTGTAAATCACCCCGCCAAATTCCATCCTTTTTTCACCAGTGCCGGGCGCGACCGTTTGCGCGTGTTTTTTTTGATTGGCTACGATGCCCACCGCCCAGCCGCCAATGCGCGCGTAGCCGCAAAGAAGGGTTTCACCGTATTCGGCGCGGTATTCCTCGAAAGTCGAGCCGTCGGCAATACGCGCAATGATCTCCCGCATATCGTAAGGATGATCTTGGGAATAAATACCGTAGATTTCCCCAGCGGAGTAAGTGGGCGGCTCCGCCGGCCGACGATTAAACGGCGCTACTGGGCGCTCGCCCATCTTATCAACCAGGGCGCGAATGCGGTGGATGCAGTGTTCGTCGTCCGGCTCGCGGAAGTCAACCGTCCCGCTGATTTGCGCGTGCATTTTGGCTCCGCCCAATTCTTCCGCCGAAGTGCGCTGGCCAATCGCCGCCTGCACTAGAGCAGGGCCTGCAAGAAAAAGCCCGCTTCCTTCCGTCATTAAAATGTGATCGCACATCACCGGAAGGTAAGCGCCTCCGGCGACGCACATCCCCATGATGGCGGTGATTTGCGGAATGCCCTGCGCGCTCATCACCGCGTTATTGCGAAAAACACGCCCGAAATCGTCCGTATCTGGAAAAACGTCTTCCTGAAGCGGCAGAAAGATGCCAGAGGAATCTACCAGGTAGATGGTAGGGATACGGTTCTCCATCGCGATATTTTGCGCGCGGATCACTTTCTTGGCGGTGAGGGGAAAGAACGCGCCCGCCTTCACCGTGGCATCATTCGCGATGATCATGACGAGCCGGCCGTGGACTCGCCCAAGTCCGGTAATGGCTCCGGCCGCCGGCGCGCCGCCCCACTCTTCGTACATTCCGTATGCCGCGTAAACCCCCAGCTCAAAGAACTCGGACTCCGGGTCAATCAATTGCGCGATCCGCTCTCTGGCCGTCAAGCGATTTTTCTTGTGTTGCGATTCGATAGCACGCTCGCCGCCGCCCTCGCGCAACACTTCTTCTTGGTTTTTAATTTCGACCATGAGGTCTGCCATATTGCGTGTGTTGCCGGCAAATGCCTCTGAGCTTGGATCGATTTGGGTCGGAATTGGGTCAGGCGGCAATTAAAGGTCCTCTCTCAGAATAGGGCGCAGGTTCCAGTTTTTAGCAAATGAGCACGTCGCCCGGCGCGCCCTTTCTCCTAACTTATTGGAGAGGGCGGCCAGCGTAGTGCGCCGGGTGACGTTGCTCAACTCGCCCATCTGAAGTTAACAGTTTACACTACGGCTGCGTCTCGTCTCCCATCACTTGCCTCCCGCCGATGTCTTTGGCAAGCAAGGCTCAAAATCCTCCAGGATGGCGCGGGCTACGGTGAGGGGTTTTGGATCACGGCGGCCGCCCTGTTGGTTATACTCCGCTTGAACGTCGGCCCAGCGGTCGTAGAGTTGGGTATGAATCTGGACTAAATCAGAGTCGATGATTTCCTCCCCCGGCTTGAAATTCAGCTCGCAGGCAAAAATCCGGTCGGGTTTCTGAGGACTATAAAGCGGAATGCCATATTTGCGGCAGATCATCGGTCGATGGTCGTAGATTGAGCACGCTCCGTCTTCAAGCGCGGGGCAAGGGAGGCGCAATCCGGGCGGCGGCAGCGCCCCCCAAGCATCAGGTACGTTGCGGCTGGCCAGCAGCTTTTCACGCTGAGCGAGATATTTGCGAGCGCGCGCACGCATTTCCGATCGGCGGTTTTGAGGAAGTTCTTTGATGGTGGAAGAAATATAAGCTGCTTCAACTTCTGTAATTTGAAACATCTGGCTGCAACAATCGCAGCAACCCTTGCCGCAATGAATCTTATCGCCGTGGAGCTTCCGGTTGCGCTCAAACTCCGCAGCCCATCCGGCAGCTACCTGAAGATATTTCTCGTATTCATTCACGCTAATCTTCCTCGCCACGCCTGCCGATAGATAATAACGCCTATTCGTTTAGGGGTGAGCAGCTTTCGCGGACGGCTACGGGCGCGATCATGAAGTTTCACCCAAAAGACGCGCAAAAGGATTCCGAAAGCCTGGAATCTCCGTAAAATTTCACAGATTACCCCTCTATTTTCTGCAATTTCATTGCAGGTAATTAATTATTTACTAATGGACTTGACAAGTAGTTAAATAACTAGTAGAAACAATAACGAACTTCATTACAGTCAGGGTTAATTGATCTAAATAGGTTTTGAGGCGGTTGGCTAGGGTTTGGCCACGAGAGAAAGGTCGAGGGGTGGGATGGCTCAGTACCGGGAGGTCATGAACGTTCGTGAGGCGTCTCAGTACCTGGGTGTATCGAAGGAGACGCTTTACAAATATTTGACCGAACAAAGCATTCCCGCCTTCAAGCTGGGCAGCCGGTGGCGATTGAAGAAAAACGTGCTCGACCGCTGGATGGAAAAGCAAAGCCGTCATAAGCCGGGCCGCGCGGCGCGCCGGACAACGGCAAATTGAGGCTCTCAATGTTCGCGTCCTTGAGGAAGAAACCGACGGGGTTGGTTGGATTAGATATCGGGTCGAGTTCCGTGAAAGCGGTTGAATTGCGGCAAAAAAGCGACGGCTACGAACTTGTAAGTTTGGCGCTCGACCGCCTTAGCCAAGACACCATTGTGGATGGAGCGATTATGGATTCGCTCTCGGTATCGGCGGCCATTGAAAAAATATTCTCGGAGAACAAAATCACATCCGCCCGGGTGGCCACGTCGGTTTCAGGCAACGCGGTGATCGTGAAACGGCTTACCGTGAATGCGGCCACGCAGGAGGAACTCGAAGCCGCGGTGCAGCGCGAAGCCACGCAAAGCATCCGCTTTGACCTGGGCGAAGTCAATATCAATTATTATGTGCTCGGCCCCGCTGCGACGGGGACGGGCCTCGACGTTCTTCTGCTTGCGGTGAAGCGGGAGAAAATGCAGAGCCACGCTAACGTTTTGAGCCAGGCGAATAAGACGCCCGTGGTGCTCGATATCGACGCCTTTGCCCTGCAGAATGCATTTGAACTGAGCTATGATCCCCCGCCGGACCAGACAATCGCCCTGCTTAACATCGGCGCCAGCATTATGAACATCAACATTACGCGCGGCGGGATGCCCCTTTTTACCCGCGATGTCTCGGTGGGCGGAAATCAATACACCGACATTTTGCAAAAGGAACTCAATCTGAGTTTTGATGACGCGGAAAAGCTAAAGATGGGGCAGCCCCTGGCGCAGGTGCCTCCCGATTCTGAAGCGCCCCATCTGCGCTCGATCTCAGAATTACTACTGCTTGAAATCCAGAAAACGTTTGATTACTTCCGGCACACGACTTCTTCAGACCCCATCCAGGCAATTTAT
Organism: Terriglobia bacterium; assembly: GCA_035945615.1. Lineage (GTDB taxonomy): Bacteria > Acidobacteriota > Terriglobia > UBA7540 > UBA7540 > RH2-MAG17b. The sequence continues at coordinate 3,729 of DASZAA010000384.1, read as the reverse complement.
CTAGCGGGAGGAACGGCGCGAGTAAAGGGTCTGCCGGATTTGCTCAAGGCGGAGTTCAGCGTGCCGGTTGAGATTATCGACCCCTTCCGGAAGATCCACGTAAATCCCGGGAAGTTTGATCCCTCGTTTGTCAGTGACGCCGCCCCGCGCATGACCATAGCCGTGGGACTGGCGTTGAGAGGATTTGACGCCGCATGATCCGCATCAACCTCATTCAAGCTCCCGAAAGGGAAGCGGTAGCAAAGTCCGAGACGTCCGAAGCCCTCCAGGGGCGAAAGGAATTTTTTCCTCTGCTTGCCTTGGTGATTTGCTTTGCGGTGGTCGGATTGCTTTATTGGACCTCGAGCCATCGCATCGCAACCCTCAACCGGCAGCTCGTGGTGGAGCAGCGGGAGGCGTCGCGTCTGGCGGCGGTCGAGGCGCAGAACCGGAGTTACCAGTCGCAGCTTGATGAAATCAACCAGCACATCAATGTGATCCGGACTTTGGAGAAAAGCCGCACCGGACCGCGTGATTTCATGACCTTGCTGGGCGACGCGGCGAACCGGGTGAACGGCGTCTATCTGATTTCGGTCAACGCTCAGACCGATCACATTGCCATCCACGGGCAATCCGACAGCGCGGATGCTTTGGCGGGTTTTATCACTGCGCTCAAGAGCATCGGCTCATTCAGCGACGTGGAGTTGCAGCAATTTTTTGAAGATGACCAAAACGCACAGGTCAGCTTCAAGTTCGACCTGGACTGCTTCTACAAACCTCCTGTAGAAATGGCCGCCTCAACCCTGCCGGCCCCCCCCTCCGGCAACACGGGGCGGCCTCCAGGTCGTTAAATTCCTGAAAGAGAACGCTTATGGCTTCAAAAAAGTTTAGCGATCTCACTCCGAAGCAACAGGGCCTCATCCTCGCGCTGCTGCCCGTCGTTCTGGCCTTCGTAGTGTTCTACAACTTCGTCTCCCCCCTGAGCAAGCAGGCGTCCCAGCTCCAGACGCAAGTCACGGCGCTGCACCAACAGAATATGAGAGGGCGAATGCTCGAGATGCGGCGGGCTGAGCTGCGCAAGAAAATTGCGCAGGCTCAGAATGACCTTGCCGCGCTACGTGAAATCGTTCCGGACGAGCCCGCCGAAGATCAGTTTGTCACCATGCTTTACAGTACGGCTAAAGCTTCCTCGGTATACATCCGCGTGGTGCAAGCCTCCCCTCCGGTAAGGCAAACCTATTTCGCCGAGATGCCGTTTCAAGTGCATTTGGACGGCACGTACTACGGCATGTTGAGCTTCTTCGCGCGTCTGGCGGGCAGCCCCAGGATCGTGAATGTAGCGGGCCTTTCGCTTTCGTCGCCGGCCGCTTCGGGCGGCGGAAGAGGTTCATACAAGCCCGGGGCCCAAGAAACGTTAGCCGCCAATTGCGTGCTGACCACGTTTTATAACACACCGCTCCTGGTTTCTTCACCGAAAAAGCCGGGCAGATAGTGGGCAGGTGGCGTCATGAGGAATCAAGTGACCTTCAGGATGGCATTCTACGCTTTCGGCGCAGCGTTCGTATTGGCCTGCTGCGCCGCCGGGACTGAGCCAACCACCAAGTCCGCGGCGCCGCCTGGACGTCAGGCTGCTCACGTTAATCAATCCAGAAGGGCGGCCAGCGAGAGCCTGCTACCTCCCTCGGGAACATTACCAGAGGATGATCCATCTGCTCGCGGCGATATAGCGCTATCCGCCGGGCGCCGCGATCCATTTAAGCTTCCTCCGCCTCCAGACGGCTCCGAGGGCGGCATGATGCTTCTCTCGCATCGCCCTCCGGGAGTTCATGGTCTGCTGGTGAGTGAACTCACGCTCGACGGCGTTGTATCTGAAAATTCGGGCCACGACATGATCGCAGTCGTAACGAATAGTACCGGCCGGGCTTACTTTCTGCGCGAAAACGAGCAACTTTTTGACGGCAGGTTGACCAAGATTACTTCGCAGGCGGCTTATTTTATGGAGACGATTCGAGACCGAAAAGGCCATGAGAGCGTCCAGCAGGTTGTGAAGTGGCTGAATTCGAAACCGGGAGACGCACAATGAGAGGAAATTCGATACCGGCGCTGCTATTGATGGCTTGCTTTTTTCTGGCGACCGCGCTGACGCCGGTGGGCCAACGCGCGGCTACAAGCCGTTTGGCGACACACCCATTCAGCCCTTCCACAAATATATCCGGCCGGACTTCTTGGGCTTTGAATGCCGGCGCGGCGATTCCGGTGAATTTGGGGCCAGCGGCGCTCGCTCAAGCGGCAAGGATCACGCAAGTTTCCATTCTTCCGGGTGAAAACGGAGGGACCATCGTCGATGTCGGCACTACGGGGCCGGTTGATTTCAAACCTTTTCGGCTCAAGAACCCGGTGCGGCTGGTGGTAGACCTCGAAAAAACCGAGACGGCTCACGCGCAGGAAATCAGCGCGCCCCGGTCGAACGTCTTAAAAGACGTCCGCGTGGCACAATTCAGCGTTCAGCCTTCAATGGTCACGCGCGTGGTGGCCGATCTTGACGCGAATACACCCTCGAGTGTTCAAGCCAGCCCGCACGGCGTGCGCATTCAGCTTCAGGGGCAGTTGGCGGAGACGAGCGCCGGCCACGCCACAGTGACTTCCCTGCGGGCGGCCGCTGTTCACACAGCGGCGCCAGGGCGTATTGAGACAGCGATGGCCAAACCCCCGGCAGCCCCGCAGCCCTTGCGGACGGCCGTTCCCGCGATGGTTGATTTATCCCGGCCGGTTAAGGTTGATTGGGATGCAACGAGGCCTGGTGGAACTCCCGCGGTTGCAGTCCAAGAGCCGGCGCATGTTGTCCAATCAGCCGGAGTGAAGGCCCCCCGCTCCACGGTACCAACGCCGAGTCCCGCAACGGCGCAGGTGGCCGAAGCGGAAGCCATGCCTCCCCAGGTGCAAGAGGCCCTGCGCGCGGCGCAAATCGCAGCGGGAACTACTGACACCCCGCCCCAGGCGCTTGAAAGCCAAATCCTTTCGACTCCTTCGGTGCAACAAGCGGCCCCGGTCTACACCGGAAAGCTGATTTCGCTCGACCTGAAGGATGTGGATATCCGTGATTTCTTCCGTTTGATCCATCAGGTGAGCGGCTTAAACATTGTCGTGGATTCGGGAATCACGGGTAGAGTCACTCTGGTGCTGGATGATGTGCCATGGGATCAGGCGCTGGACTTGGTGCTGAAGAACAACGACCTCGGCAAGGTGTTTGAGGGCAATGTCCTGCGCATCGCGCGGGTGCAGACTCTCACGGCGGAGGCAGAATCGCAATCGACGCTACGCGCGGCAAAGATGCAGTCCGAACCGCTGGTCACAATCTTCCGGCGTCTCAAGTACGCTCATGCGTCCGACCAGAAGCCTTCGATGACCGGCGGAGGCGCGGGAGGGGCAGGAGGAGGCGGTGGTGGTGGCGGTATGGGGGGTAGCATGACGTCGATCCCGGGGATTGCCACAATCCTCAAGGGTTTTCAGAAAGGGACCGTTCTGAGCGACCGGGGAAGCATCGTCGAGGACCCGCGCGATAATGCGATTATCATCACGGATGTGCCCTCTCAGATCCCGGTGATTGAGTCGGTGATCAACAAGCTTGATACCAAAGCCAAGCAGGTCTCGATTCAAGTGCGGGTGATCCTGGCTAATGCGAACTTCAGCCGCACGCTTTCAAGCGTGCTCAGCGCCGCGTATCGCAACCGGTCAGGAACTACGAACTCT
>DASZAA010000383.1:0-5174 GCA_035945615.1 Terriglobia bacterium | reverse complement strand
TCACGGACGAGTGTTGAGGTTGCGGTAAAGAAACAGCCATTCCACCTGGATTCCACACGGCATAGTCCGATGTATTGCCGCCAACTCTAAGCACTCCATCATGACTGATGGCCGAGACGTAATTGATCAGGGCGTGGTTACTGCCGCTCAGTAAACCGGGGTGTGCGACCGTGGATGTTTCAAACCCGAGTCCAAGGAAATTGCGCGGTGTCGCTCCTATCTCCTGCTCAGGATGAAGGAACAAACGAACGCGTCGGCCTGTCCGGGCTGGCCGGGCGAAAGGTATAAAGGCAGCAGCGCCTGCGGCAAGGAATTGGCGGCGAAGCATCAACGCGTCTCCAGGTTGAGGAAGATTCCAAAGGTGTCAACAATACCACACTGGCTTCGATCCGATCCCCCTCCAAAAAAGGTTCGCCTAATTGAATATCCTTGCTTGGCCTAAATAATTACGTCATAGATAGTGCTTACATTTTGTCCCGATTAGGTGTGTCCGGGCAAAATGATGGCTTGTTCAACCTACATTTAACGAAAAAATCGCCACGTCAAATCAGCAGGGAGGATTCTCCATGAGGCCAAGAGCTTCTATTTTATGGGTTCTGATGATTGTGCTCGCGCTGTTCGTTCTATTCGCCGCAAGCGGCATAGCACAGGTTGCGAGCGGCCGTATCACGGGCTTGGTCACCGACCAAACCGGCGCCGTCATTCCAGGCGCTACGGTCACTCTAGTTAACGTCAATACGGGCGTTCGAACAGTCCAGCAGGCACAGGCGACCGGCTCGTACCTGTTCGACCTTCTGACTCCTGATACCTACACGATCACTGTCGAGGCAAGAGGATTCACTAAGTTCGTCCAGGAGAACATCCGGATTCAAGCGTCTTCTGATATCACCGTTAATGCCGCCATGCGGCCCGGAGCAGTTACGCAAACCGTGACGGTGACGGCGGCGCCAACGGGTTTGCAATTGAACACCAGCAACAAAAACATCAACATTAACTCAACCTTGGTCCAAGACACACCCCGTTTAGACCGCAACCCCTTCAAGCTGACTTTGCTGGCTCCTGAGGCCGTTAATACACGCAGTGAAGTGCTACCGTTCCTCTCCTGGTCCGCCAATAGCGTGGACCTTGGCGGAGGCACCAACCTGAAGAACGATCTTGAGGTCGACGGCTCTCCCGTGGGCCTCGGCCACAAGTATAGCTACCCCCCGAATATGGACGATGTTCAAGAAGTAAGCATCTCTCAGAACGGAGTAGACGCCGAATACGGCCACAGCGCCGGGGGCGTGATCAACATCGCCACCAAGTCCGGCACCAACCAATGGCACGGCGACGTCATGTATCTGGGCAGATACCCTTGGCTTAATGCCATGGCCGACAGAACGACGCAGAGCTTTAATTCAACCCGTCAAAATATGTTTGGGGCGACGCTGGGGAACCCGATTCTCAAAGATAAGCTCTTCAATTTCGCCTCGATTGAAGTCTGGAAAGTCGGAACCCCGAGCAGTTACGTCACCACCGTTCCAACCGCGGCGCAGGCAGCGGGTGACTTCTCCACGACTTATAACATCACCGGGGCCGTGGCGACTATTTACAATCCCTTTTCCACAACGTTCAACCCCAGCACGGGAGTGTATACGCGCACTCCCTTCGTGGGGAATATGGTTCCCTCCAACTTGCTGGATCCGGTGACCTCGAAGATTATGGGGGCGTTCTGGGCGCCCAATAATCCAGGCAGCAACATTACTGGGGTGAATAACTTCCAAAAGGGGTGGACCGACGCATGGACCTACTACAATTATTCCGATCGTGCGGATTACAACATTAATTCGAAGGTGAAGCTCTTCGGCCGGTTTAGCGCCTACCATAGCACGGACATCAGCCCAAACCTTACCCCTAACAATTCCCAATTGTACGAGCCCACGGGCACTTACAGGACCGCGCAACAAGCCATGGGTGATGTGGTCTGGAGTGTTAACCCCACAACCGTGCTCGATTTTCATGCGGATTGGGATAGGGTTGACGATGCCTATACGTCGACGCCAATGCCGTCGCCGGGATGGGCGTCGATCTGGCCTAACAATCCGTGGTACCAGCCCTCTCTTGACGCATCAAAAGGCTTTCCGGTCTACTATCCCGACCTCACTATCGGCGGCAATAATTTTGGAGGAAGGGGCTTCTATTGGAACCAATATCCCGAAGGGGAGGCTCTAAGCGCCGACTATTCGCATCAGAGGGGATCGCACTACATCAAGGCGGGCTTGGAATGGAGGCGCGCCGGCGGCCCGGTTTTCGTATCGAATACGTCCCAATTCTATTTTGATGCGCCGAATACCGCCAACACCCCTTCAAATCCAGACACGCTTCACACCGGAAACTCATTCGCAAGCTTCCTCCTAGGTGCGCTCGACCCCAGCAATACAGAAATAATTTCGGGTCCCGTTCCAAATCCGCACGATCAATACTATGGCATGTACATTCAGGACGATTGGCGAGTAAACCGCAGACTCACTCTTAACTTGGGTTTGCGAAATGAATATGAGACAGCCTGGTCCGGCGCCGACCTTTCCCGAGGCCTGGACTTGACCGCGCCTGTCCCCCAAATGGTCGCAAATCCGCCGCAAATGCCCGCCCAAGCGATTGCGCTGGTGGGGAGCGGTTTTTATAGCGGGGTCACAAATGGGCTCTGGCAATTTGACAAGCCCGGCCAGGGCATGTGGAATTCGCCGGCATTTGCGCTTGCACCGCGCGCCGGCTTCGCTCTCGAGATTAATCCCAAAAGCGTGTTGCGCTTCGGCTACGCGCGTTATACCGTCCCGACCGAATACAATTTCACTGCGGCTCCATTCAGCGGATTCGAAGACGTTAACTTCCTGGAGCCGCCGTTCTTTGGGATGACCGGTTACCAGTTCGCCGCTCCGCTGCTTTCGGGCGTGCCGCAGGAGACTTTCGCTAATCCATTTCCAGCAGCCACCAACCCTCTGGTTCCGGTCCTGGGAGAAGCTTCCGGAACAAACGTCGGGCGTGGAGGCGAAAATCTTCTCTGGTATCCCGACAATTTGCAGAGGGCTTACAACGACCGGATTGACGTCAACTTCCAACGCCAATTGCCAGGCGGCATCGTCGCATCCGTAACCTACTTCCTGAACTTGGGCCACCAACATTATACAAAAGAGCTCAATGCGATAAACCCCGCCTTAGAAGAACAGTATCAAAACGCATTAAATGTGAGCGTCGCCAACCCCTTCTACCATTACCTAGACACCACTTTGATGCCCGGCCCGCTTTATAACCAGCAGACCGTGACGCTATCTTCGCTGCTGGTTCCCTATCCGCAATATGGGCCGTTGTTCACCATCGGCAATTGCTGCGCCCTGGAGCATTACAACCAACTTCAATTGCAAGTGACAAAGCCCTTCGCGCATGGGCTTACTTTCTTATTCGGTTATGTGTACATTCGCGAGTCGGCGCAGATCAACAACTTCAACGATCTTACTTACCTCGATAATCAGTTTCAATGGCAGGAGAGCAATCAACCGCACAACCGCATGAACATCGCCAGCACCTACATGCTTCCCTTCGGGCAGGGACAGCGATTTCTGAATTCCTCATCCAAAGCTGTCAATGCCATCACGGGAGGCTGGAGAATCGCGCCCGTGCTGCAATATATCTCCGGTGATTACCCGCAATTTGGGAACATGATCGTCACCGGCAGCCCATGCGTCGCGAGTCCCACTCCTGGGCATTGGTTCAACACGTCCGTGTTCCAGCAGCTTCCCGCGAACACCTACGTGCTGCGCACTAATCCGCTTCAGTACAGCTGCATCACAGGTCCGAGTTTCTGGGATCTCGATGCGAGCTTGGAGAAGGACTTCCATATGTTTGAGCGGTTTAGAGGCCAACTGAAGATGACGGCTTACAATGCTACCAATCACCTGAACCGTGGTGATCCAGATACGAACGTCGCCGATTCCACCTTTGGCCAAGCCCTGTTTCAGGGTACCCCCGGCGGCACTTTTGGCGCCCAAGCAGCAACGGAGTATACTGCTGGTCGTCAAATTGAGCTTGGTTTTAAGATCATGTGGTAGGCTGCCAAGCGTTTGACTCGTAAAATCGGCGCTCGGAGAGCGCCGCTACAGAAAGTGGAGGTGATTTCACTGGACCGGCGCGGTTTTCTGGGGCTATTGGCATTGCCGGTTGTCACCGCGAACGGTCAGAAAATGGCGCCAAGAGGACGGGGAATGGCCTCTCGTGGGGTTCCACCGACTCCCCGTCCAGCGCCTTCGGGACTTCCGTTTCATGCCCGCTTTACGGATGTGGCGCGGCAGGCCGGGCTGAAAGAGATCACGGTCAGCGGCCATACCGGCCATTGTGACTACATCATTGAGGCCATGAGTTGCGGCGCCGCCTTTTTTGATTATGACAATGATGGCTGGCTCGACGCTCTTGTGCTTTCAGGCTCACGATGCGATGATCCCCCGCCTTCAGCCTCAAACCGCCTCTATAAGAACAACCGCGACGGCACCTTTTCGGACGTTACAGAAAAGGCGGGGCTATTTCACACAGGATACGCCTATGGCGTAGCTGTGGGAGACTACAACAACGACGGGTTCGAAGACCTGTTCATCACGGGATGGGGGCAGAACCTCCTCTACCGAAATAATGGTAATGGCACGTTTACTGACGCCACCCGGGACGCCAAACTGCTGAGTCCTCAGCCGCGTTTTGGATCAGGCTGCGCTTTCCTAGATTACGACCGGGACGGCCGTCTGGACCTTTTTGTATCGAACTACGTCACCTTCGATAGGCAATTAACGCCCCGGCCCGGCCAGACCGGAGGCTGTGATTATGGAGGCGTGCCGGTGTTCTGCGGTCCGCGCGGCCTGCCTTATGGTCATCACAGCCTCTATCACAACAACGGTGATGGAACGTTCACAGATGTCACAATTGCCTCAGGTATTGCTAAATCGTATGGCGGCTACGGGCTGACTGCCGTTGCAGCGGACTTCGACGACGACGGATGGCCTGACATCTATGTAGCCTGCGATTCCACGCCGAGCCTGCTCTTCATCAACAACCACGACGGAACGTTCAGCGAACAGGGCATGGAAAGAGGCGTGGCCCTCAGCGAGGACGGGATGGAGCAGGCAGGCATGGGCGTGGGCGCCGGCGATTTC
>DASZAA010000382.1:0-4690 GCA_035945615.1 Terriglobia bacterium | reverse complement strand
GTTTCCGCCGTGCTGACGCACAATCTGATTGCAGATGGCAAGGCCGAGGCCCGCGCCTGTGCCCATCCGCTTGGTGGTGAACATAGGGTCAAAAATGTGGTCCAGATTACCTGGCGCAATCCCTTCGCCGGTGTCTTCCACTTCAATGGCTGCATTCCTGTCTTCCGCGTTAAAAGCCAGACGGAGACTGAGATTGCCGCCACGCGGCATGGCATCCATGCTGTTATTAATCAGATTTAGAAATACCTGCTGCAGGTAGCCTGGGTCACCGTAAACCATCGGGCCATGACTGGGCAAATCCGTGCGCACGCGGATCTTGCGCGATTCGAGAGAGGGCGAAGAAATCAGCACCGATTCCTCAATCAGTTTGCGCACGTCCACGGGCTCGATGTGCAGGTCAAACTTGCGCGTCCAGGAGAGCAATTGCTTCACCGTGCGCACGATGTTATCGATCTGCTTTTGGATAACCTCCAGGCGGCGGTCGGTAGAGGGGTCGCCTGTCTTGCGGCGCGCCATTAACTGCACGTGGCCGGAAATGGAGTTGAGGGGCGTGCCGATTTCATGCGCGATGCTCGCCGCCAACTGCCCGGCGACGGCCAGCCGCTCGGAGCGCGCCAGGCTCTTTTGCGTTTCAAAAAGTTCCTCGTTGATACGCGTCAGCTCCACGTTGCGCTGCTCCACCTCGCCCGTGGCGGCTCTAATCTTGCGCTCCAGTTCGCTGCTAAAGTTCTCAATGCGCTCGAGCATCCGGTTCAGGTGCACGCTCAACTGGCCAATTTCGTCCTGGCTCCAATGGCGCGAGCGGACGTGCAACTGGCCGCCCTCGGCCGATTCCATCACCCGGATCATTTCCTTGACCGGGGCGCGAATGCCGGTCAGGAAGAAGCCGTGGATCACGAAAATCAGCACGATCAAGCTGCAAAGCATGAGGACAAAGTTGCTTTCCACGATGTCCTGGGTAATGACGTCGGACCTGAGCTTTGACACCCTGAGTACCAAGCATCCGCTCAGCGCCCCGCGGCCATGCAGCGCGGTAGAAAGAATCCAATACTTCCCATCCGAGGTTTCGATGGTGTACTGGTCTTTGTTAGGTTGTTCAAATTCGTTAAGATGCGCGTTTGCCCAACGCGCGTCGGAGATCAGGGGTATGGCATCCAGCTCCTGGTGACCGGCGGAAAAATCAGTCGATGCCAGCAGGTGATGGCCGTTCGCGTGAGTGAAGACGTCTGCTTGGCGGATACCTGGAATATCATGCTGCATCTGCTTAAGCAGCCGGACCAAATTCTGCGGGTTTTCCAGAGCCTGGTCGTTGACCAGCGTGTGTGCCGCCAGTCTTGCCTGAGCCAGTGCCTTCCGGTAAACTTCCTCCTCCACCGGCTGGCGCGTTAGGAATGTGGCAATAAAAGTCGAGACCGCCAGCAGGCAGATCACGGCCACCGTGAAAATGATGATAATCTTGGTTTGCAGGCTTAAACGCCGGATGGATTCGACCGGGTGCATCGCTTTTCATTCTAACCTTAGAGTGTGGCAAAAAGCAACACTACATTTTCTTTATAACCAAATAATTCAAAAGGGGTTAGGATAAAAATGGCCTATTGAGCGTGACATGGCAACCCGCAACGATAGGCGCTCGTTGTAGGGGCGGCCTCTGGCCGCGGTCTTTACTATTCAAACGGTGGCCAGAGGCCGCCCCTACAAATATTCTCAAAGGCTCCCCATGGAAAACTCTGAAATAGCCGCGCTTTTTGAGGAAATTGCGAACCTCGTCAAAATCCTTCAAGAGGACGCCAAGTGGCCGTTCAAAGCCGCCGCTTATGACAAGGCGAAACGGGCGATTGAGAGTTATCCCGAGCGGCTGGCGGACATTGTTCATGACCCGAAACGGAAACTGACGGAAATCCCCGGGATTGGCGCTGATCTTGCCCTTAAGATTGCCGAGTTTATCGAGACGGGCCATCTTAAATATCACGAGGAGCAACTCGCCAAAGTTCCTCGAACCCTTCTCGACTTGCTCCAATTGCAGAGTGTAGGCCCGCAGAAGGTACGGCTTTTTTTCAAGGAACTTGATATCAAGTCGGTCGATGAGCTTGAAGCGGCGGCGAAATCGGGTAAGTTGCGTGGTCTCGCAGGGATGAGCGAGAAATCCGAGACAAACATTCTGAAGGCCATCGAGACGTTCCGGCGCGCGGCGGGCCGCTTCCGGTTGGATGTGGCTTTCGATACGGCTCAGGAGCTTTCCGCCTATCTGCGCGAGTGCAAATTCGTCGATGAAGTGACAGCGGCGGGGTCGCTGCGCCGCGGCCGGGAGACGGTGGGAGATCTCGACCTTCTGGTGACCGGGCGCGAACACGCTTCTATTGCGGATCATTTTGTAAAGCATCGCCGCATCCAACAGGTGCTCGCGAAAGGCGAGGACAAGGTCAGCGTCAAGCTCGAAAATGACATGCAGGTGGACGTCCGGCTGCTTGAAAGCGAGTCCTATGGCGCTGCCCTTCAATACTTCACTGGGTCAAAGGAGCACAACGTCGCGCTGCGCGAGCGCGCCCGCAAGATGGGCCTGAAGTTGAGCGAGTACGGCCTATTCAAAGGCGAAAAGGCCATCGCCGGACGAACCGAGGAAGAGGTTTATAAGAAGCTGGGACTTGCCTGGATTCCTCCTGAACTGCGCGAGAATCAGGGCGAGGTTGACGCCGCAGAGGACGGAAGCTTGCCCGATTTGATTGAGCTGGCCGATATCCGGGGCGATTTGCAAATGCACACGACCGCTTCCGACGGGCACACCAGTGTTGAAGAAATGGCGGCAGCGGCAAAGAAACTGGGATACGCCTACATTCTGATCACCGATCATTCCAAGGCTGTTACGGTGGCTCACGGCCTTGACGATCAGCGCGCGCTCGAAAACATCCGGCGCATTAAGGCAGCGCGTGAGCGGGTGAAAGGCATCGAAATCTGGGCGGGCGCGGAAGTGGATATTCTAGGGGACGGCCGGCTTGATTATCCGGATGACATTTTGAAGCAATTTGATATTGTGGTGGCCAGTGTGCACTCGCGCATGACGCAGCCCGGTGAAGAAATGACGGGGCGGCTGCTGAAGGCGCTCCAGAATCATTACGTCAGGATTCTCGGGCACCCGACGGGCAGGCAAATCCTGCGGCGCGATGCGTTTAATTTTGATGTGGAGAAGATTTTTCAAGCGGCTCGCCGCCTGGGCGTGATCCTGGAAGTGAACGCCAGCCCGGAGCGGCTTGACCTTTGCGACCGCCATGTGAAGCTGGCGCATGATAAAGGCATGAAGGTAGTCATTTCGACCGACGCGCACGATCCTGATCATTTCCGTTTTATGCGGTATGGCGTCACCACCGCGCGGCGTGGCTGGATGGAAAAGAAAAACGTAATCAACGCCTATCCGCCGGCAAAACTTCTGGCGGCGCTCCGGCCTTTGCCGTAAAGGCGGGGGGCAAGTGATAGCCCACGGTCAGAAAAGCACTGAACGTGACTACCTCTCAGGAGAGAAAACAGTCGTATCTGTGGCAAGCTGCTGCTACAGATTCTTTTGAGGCGCATGATGATTTATTTTACTGAAATTCAGAACCTGCCTGCCTTCGACGCCAAGGGGGATTACCTGGGGCGGCTGGTGGATTTACTAGTGAATCCCGGCCAAAATGCGATGCAAGTTTCGGCATACCGGATCAAGACACCCAAAAAGAAGGAGCTTTGGATTAGTCACGACGAGGTGCAATCAATCTCGGTACGCGCGGTGCAGACTAACGTGCCCGCCAGTAAGATGCAGCTTTACACGCCGGATGACTACGTCATCTCGGTCAAAAAGGACGTTCTTGACCAACAGATTATCGACGTCAACCACCGCAAGGTGGAGCGCGTGAATGATGTGGATTTCGATATTCGTCCGGTCAATGGCCATACCGAATTGCACATTGTAGCCGTGAACGTGGGCCCCGCCTCGGCGGTGCGCCGTCTGTTGCAAGGAGCGCTTTCCAAGCACAAAATCCGCTCGCTCTCCAGTCTGCTGCCCACGCGCGAGATACCCTGGGAGTTTGTGAACTTAATTGAGCCGGACCCCGCGCGCCGCCTGAAACTGCGCATTTCCTATGACCGCCTGGCGGAACTCCACCCGGCTGACGTAGCGGATATCCTTGAAGTTCTGAGCCGTGACGAGCAGAAAGCGGTGATCGAATCGCTCGACGACGAAACAGCGGCGCAGGCGATCTCCGAAATTCCAACGCGGATGCAGGCGGCGCTCCTCGAAAGCATTTCCGCAGAAAAGGCGTCGGACATTATCGAAGAGATGCCACCCGACGAGGCGGCGGACGTGTTGCAGGAAATGCCGCCCGAAACTTCCGCCGAGTTGCTGGCCGGCATGGAAACCGACGAAGCCAAGGAGGTTCGTGGTCTGCTGGGCTTTGAGGAAAACACGGCGGGCGCGATGATGACCACAGACTATATCGCGGTTGAAGAATCGGCCGCTTTGCCCGGCGTGGTTGAGGCGCTGCGCAACTTTGAGGGTCCCGTTGAATCCATCCATCAGATATACCTGACCGGGGCGGCTAACGCGCTCACGGGCGCAGTCCCGCTGGCGCGAATTCTGCTGGCCCATTCGGATAGTGCCCTGAAGGAACTCTCAACCGATCCCCTTATTTCTGTCCAGTCGCACGCGGACGAAAAAGAAGTG
>DASZAA010000381.1:0-2431 GCA_035945615.1 Terriglobia bacterium | reverse complement strand
CTGACGCGCCCTAAGCATTGGCTCGATTTCAAGCCCTTTATGATGGCGCATACGCCCAAAGGACTTTCAACCGAGCAGGCCGAAGCCGAGGTCCGGCACGCATGGGAAGTGACCTACGGAGCCAAAAGAACCGCGGCGGCTTTGAAGTGGCTGGAAGCGAAACCACTTTCTGACCGCTTGACCCATCTTTTCACGCGCCTGCTTTTCCGCGGCATCTACTTCCCGCAAATGCGCGGCCGCGAGTGGGCCCAGGTTGTTTTTGAAAATCGCAGGCCTATCTCTCACCTGATTTTTCAAAGCCTTTCTGCTTCCGGCGTCTTCCCTAAATTCCTGCGACGCCATCATGCCGAGCAGGCATGAAAAAAACAGAGTCAAGGGGTACGATACGAGGGGCGAGAGAGGTAGCACGATTAACTCGCCGCTGGAGTTAACCGTGGGCTAGTCCGCATCTCTTCCCTCTTGTCCCTCGCCCGTTTTCTCGGCTTTTAATAAATGACCATCCCGTCCTTGATCTCGTGCGCGCCATTCCTGTATTCCGCATAGCGCAAACGGAAGCCGGCGTTCATCGAGGCGTTGCCGGTCTCGCCCCTGGGGTTCATCGCGATCACGGCACACTGCGCCTCGCGGTTGCGTGAATCGCTCTTGGCCATCAGACGCAGAATATCTTCGCACGCTTCCTGGGGTGAAGCGCCACGCGCCATGTTTCGCACGATGGAAACGCTGGTGCAGTAATTCGTCATCAGGTCGCCGTCACCCGTTGCCGAAGCAGCACCGGCGTTGTCATCCGCATAAACTCCGCACCCGACCAGAGAGGAATCCGCCACGCGCCCCGGTATTTTGAATGCCAGGCCGGAGGTGGAGCAGCCCGCCGCGATGTGGCCTTTGCCGTCCGCCGCGATCATGCCAATCGTGTCATGATTCTCTTTGAGCCAGAAGGTCTTGCGGCCGGGGCTGGCTTTCCAATCCATCCACTTTTGAAGGCTCTCGGGCGTCAGGAGCTGCCCAGGTTCAAACCCCATCTTGAGTGCAAAGAGGAACGCGCCTTCGCCCGCGAGCGTGGTATGCGTGGTGTTTTCGATCACCTTCCGGGCAACTGAAATAGGGTTCTTAATCAGATGAAGGTTGCAGATTGAACCGGCGCGGTGCTGCGTCCCATCCATAATTGCAGCATCAAGCTCGACGACGCCATCCGCGTTGGGCACGCCGCCGTACCCTACGGTCATCACTTTGGGATCGTCTTCGACAACGTTGATGCCTTTTTCCACCGTATCCAGCAGGCTACCCCCAGCGGAAAAGACCTCCACCGCGCGCCGGTTGGCGTTCTGGCCCCACTCCCACGTGGTAATCAGGATCAATCCCGGCGCGGATGGCACAGCCGCCGCGGGCAAGCCCGTTGCCGCCAAGGCTGAAGTTGCCGCCACAGACTTTATGAAATCGCGGCGGTCGACTGGCTGCATGGCGCGTTCACTCCCTTCAGGCGTTTCCAGAGGTTGAAAAGGGAAGAGTATAGGAGAACGTCAGGGACCCGGCGTCAGATGGTGCACCACAATCGTCTGGTTCTGAAGCCAGGGGGGCGTGGGAAGCAGGTTGCGAGTGGCAAAATCAGTGGTAGAGATGACGATCAGAATAAGGAGCCAGAAAATAGCCACTCCAATCACGACCCGGACCAATTTCTCGCTGTGGCGGGCGTGCATAAAGAAAAGCACTACAATGCCGGCCTTACAGATTGCAATTGCCAACGCGACCACGGTATTGAGAGAGCCCAAGTCAATGAAGGCTACGCCCGTGGTGAGCGCGGTGAAGAACAGGAGGATAACCCAGATCGAAACATAGAGTTTCTTCGACTCCACGTGTGAGACTTGTTCAGTCATAATTCAAAATCCCCTAAATGTGGTACCGGCCCCCGATCAGATACAGGAGGGGGAAGAGAAAGATCCACACAATGTCGACGAAGTGCCAGTAGAGGCCCGCGATTTCAACCGCGTTGCAGTTGGTTTTGAAGGCATCGCGGGAGGCCAGAATAATCAGCCCGGTGAGCACGCCGACGCCGATAATCATATGCAGCGCGTGGAGGCCGGTGAGGACAAAATAGAAAATCATGAAAAGCTCAACATGGCGAGCGTGAAGACCCGAATAGGTAAAGTTAAGCGCGGGCGCAAGCCCGTCCATGTACTCGTGCCGCCACTCCATGCCAAACTTGATTAAGAGAAATACCAAACCAAAGATCAGCGTAACGAATAGCAGACCAATGATCTGTTTCCTTTTCCGAAGCTGGGCCGCGCGCACCGCCAGGGCCATGGTCAAGCTGCTGCAAATCAGGACCGCCGTGTTGGTTGCGCCCCAGAAAACGCTCAAATGACGGCTGCCAATCTCGAAACCAGGCAGGTAGAGGTACCGGTAAATCGTATAGCTTGCAATGAGACCGCCGAAG
>DASZAA010000380.1:0-40213 GCA_035945615.1 Terriglobia bacterium | reverse complement strand
AACAGCGGCCAGGATGATGCCCCCGATGATGCCGCCGCTGCGAAGGCCAATGATTTCTTCGATGACAAACAGGATGGCGGAGATGGGAGCGTTAAAGGCCGCCGCCAACCCTGCCGCAGCGCCCACAGGCGCAATCAAGCGGATTTTCTCGCGCGAAAGGCGAAGCCGCCGTCCGAGTGATGAGGCGATGCCCGCTCCAATCTGAAGCGAGGGGTCTTCAGGGCCGAGCGATTGTCCGCTGCCAATCGCCAGCGCGCAAAGCAGGAATTTCCCAATAACGGTGCGCGAAGCAATGTATCCATCATAAATATAGACTGCCGCCTTGGTCTGGTTCACGCCGCTGCCGCGCACGCCGCGGAAAAAGCGCATGACGTAAGCGCCAAGCAGCAGCCCCACAACCGTAGGGAGAAGCAAAAGCCGCCATGCAGGCGGCGCGAGCGAAGAGCCGAATAACCAAAGGTGCGTCCAGTCAATCGTGATGCGAAAGCAGACCACGAGCAGCCCGGACGCCAGCCCGATCAAGACCGAGAGAAGGAGGAAAAGATTGCCTTCGCGCAGGGCCAGACCGCGGACGATCATGACCAGAGTTCGACGAAGGGAGTCAGCGGTGGGTAGAAGCGAGGCCCACGCAGGCAATTTGCCCTTTGTCAGGCCGCCGCTTGCCGGGGGCTTTTGACCAAGGGGGGGCGGTGAGAGCGGCTCTGCCACTAGTTCGCGCCTCCATTTTTCTGGCCAATCAGGAGCAGCGCCTGATCAATACCGCTGGGGGCTCCGCACTGGCGAGCCGTCGCTTGCTCAATTTGAAAAACCAGGCTCATTCCGGAATCCAGCAGGTCGGGATCGCGGCGCAAGCCGATTTCCCGCATTAGCGGCTTCATCTTCATTGCGGCGGTGTATAGATTCTGCAAGTCTGTTGGCGGATTTGCCGCAACGCGGAGGTCTTCGCTCTGGCTCTGAGCGCAGGCTTCCAGCCGGGCGAGCGCATGGCTAAAATCAAACACCGCTCGGCGCTGCCGGACTTGGGCAGGCGCCCTGCGGTCAAACGGGTCTGCTTGCTCCACCTGATTTGTGGTGGCAAGAAGCTCGGCGGATTCGGCATCGTGGCGATTTCGCGCCAGCGCGCCTGCGAGGTAAATCCGCGCTGCCCGGTAATCGCCCATCATGAATGCGGCTTTTCCTGCGCCCGCCCAGGGCGCGGGCAAGCGGCGGTTGCGGCGGAGCGCGCGGATATATTCCTTGAGCGCCGAATCGTAATCCTGCGCTTTCAAAAATAGACCGGCAACCTGCGTCAGCAGAGGGGCGTCATCCGGGGTTTCGCTCGAAAGCGCAATAAGCTCCGCCAGCGCCTCCGCGTGGCGGCCGTGATCGATCAAATACTCGCAGAGTTGCTGGCGAAGCACCCGGGGTTCCGTAGGGGCGCTTCCCGGCCAAACGCCATCGATGGCGTTATGGTAATAGCTGATGACCTGCGGAATGTCGGCTTGACGCTCGGCGAGAAGCGCCAGTTCAAGGTTGACCGGGCCGCTTGCGGGGTCGCTCTCCCAGAGCCGGATCAGATAGACCCGAGCTTCCTCCTCATGGCCAGAAGCCACCAGGGATTGAGCGAGTTGAAGCTGATAATCTGGGTTTCCTTCGGAGTGGAACAGCGCGGTGCGGAAATCAGGGATGGCATCCGCCGCGTTTCCCTGGCGCAGTTTAGCCTCGCCCCGGTCGTGCCATTGCCGCGCCAGCGCGCGTTCGCGTGCGTGGTATTGCTTGACTAAAACGCCCGTCACGCCGAACAGAACCACGAGCATCCCAAAGGAAAGGAAGAGCAAGGTCTCGCGGCGCAAACTAAAACCGAGCGAGTTCGCGCAGATCGGGCAGTCCGTGGTGCCGCGCGGTATCAGTTGTCCGCATTTTTCACAGAGTCTGTCGCCTTGCATCGTGGTCCCGATTCCATATTGTAAATGAAGCGGACCGCCCCAGGCCGCGCTATTCACGGGCTGATGGGGTGTTGCGAAAGAGCACGGATGTCTTTCTGTAGATCAGGCCGCGCCGCAACGCCAGATACCATCCCTGATGCGACTTCCAGCATGACACAGGACGCTGGCTTTTCAAAAATTAACAGAGTGCCACGGCGCGGATTGGGGAACCCGATCCATCGCGGATTTTAAGGGGTAAGGCGAGAAAGAGGAAAAAGTCTGGAAGTTGATCGAGGTGGCAGAGATTCTCAATAATCAAAACCTGCTTTTCAAGAACAATTGGGTGCACGGGGTTGCCGCGCAGCGCCTCAGGCGAGTCCGGCGAAAGCGTATCCACGCCAATCGCCGCGATGCATTTTTCAAGAAGAGCTTGGGCGACGTCCGCGCCCACGGACGGCCAGTCGGTTATGTATGGCGCGAAATTGGGGCGCAGCGCCCAACGCGCATCCCAGCCGAAGTTAAACAGCACGATGTCATCCTTCTCAATCGGGCCGTGGCTTGCTTCCCACGCCGTAACAAATTCCGCGGACACATGCTGGCCCTCGTGAAACTGCCTGCAATCGATCCGCACGCCGCGCCCGATCAGCCGGTCTAAGGGCACGCGGTCGATGGTCACGTGCGATTGTGGATTCGCCGGACCGATAAAATGGGCTGGAGCGTCAACGTGAGTTCCATGATGCTCGTGCGTGACCAGCGCATACGAGAGCGAGCGGTCTCCATACGCATAAGAACTCCAAAGGTTATGGAAGAACTTGGAGTGAGTAGGAAAGTTGGGCATGTGCTCTTCGAGAGATTGACTGAGGTCGATTACTTTTGCTTCCTGAAGAGCTTTGCATACTGCCGCTGTGTTTTTCATCTTTTTATTATAGTGGCGGCCTCTGGCCGCCGGTTTCTAAATAGTGAGGCCGCTACAATCAGACGATCAACTTAACCGTCCGGGCAAAAACATGCTCAGGTAACGCTGCGCCAGAATGAATCCATCTTTGCGAGCCTGGGGAAACTCAGCCGCGTTGTTGCTGGGCGGCTCGTCCCAGAACTGGTCTTCGTGTTCCACGGCCATGCCTCCGCTAAACTTCACCTGCAGGAGGGCGGTGATAAATCTGGGCCAGTCAATGCGCCCTTGTCCAGGGATGCGGTATCGCCACCATCCCTGCCCATGAATGCCAACTTGTTGCAGGATAGGCTCGGTGATCTCGGTGTCCTTGGCGTGAACGGCCAGAATACGGTCACGGAAGTCCCAAGCGGCTTGATAGGGATCGATAAACTGGCGCACAAGATGCGAAGGATCGAATTCGAGTCCCAGCAGCTTGCTCGGAACCTGCGAGAACACCGCGCTCCACGCCGCGGGCACTGTGGCAAAATTTGTGGCCGTGGGATAATTTTCCCATCCCATGCCCATGCCAAGTTTCTCGCAAATGGGAATATATTTCTCATTCACGACCTCGGCGAGCGCCTTGGCTTGATCTTCCATCGAAGCTCCCGGGATGCCGCCGCTGAACGTGCCGGTAAACTTGCATCCCAAACGGTGCGAAAATTCAAGGTCGCGGATGAAACTCTCATTCGCCGCGCGGCGCCGGGCAGGGTCTGGGTCAATATGGTTAGGCGCCATGCACTCAATACTGATGATGCGCGCGCCCGTTTGGCGCGAAGTTGAGAGGATGCTGTCAATTTCAGAATCCGAAAGCCTGGGATTAAAAGACCGGCCTACTTTAATGACCACGCCCTGATAGCCCGCCGAGGCGGCAAAGGCGAGCTTCTGGGGCGAATAGCTGGTGATCAAGGCAAGTTGAGAGAACCCTTTTTCGTGAGCAGGCATATTTCCAGATGCGTCCGCCTGCTCGGCTCCTTCGGCGCGCGCTGTTCCCCCGGATGCGCCTTCCGGCAATCCCATCGATGCTCCGATTGCTGATACTCCACCCGCTTTTAAGAACTCGCGCCGCCCAAGTCTCAGTTCGCTCATGGTTCACTTCTCCTCTCGATTCAGGATTTGCGCCGATGAATGCCGTATCGCTGCGATTTGTAAAAATGGCAGAGTCTTTGCCCGCAGTCAAGAGCGTTTCATGCTCATAAGTGATTTCTGCCATAATGATTGAGGATTTCAAGCAGAACGAAGACGCAAGGACGAAGAGATGATCTTGATTATCGACAATTATGACTCGTTCACTTACAATCTCGTGCAATATCTCGGTGAATTGGGCGCGGAAATTGAGGTGCGCAGGAACGATCAAACGACGGCCGGCGAGATCGAGCGTTTAAATCCACAACACATTGTGATATCTCCAGGTCCTAAAGCGCCGGACGACGCGGGAATCTGTCTGGAAGTGATCCGGCAGTTCGCGGGCCGGAAGCCAATCCTGGGCGTATGTCTTGGACACCAGGCGATCGGACAGGTTTTTGGCGGCAAGGTGATTCGCGCTCCTCAGGTGATGCACGGCAAAACCAGCCAGATCGTGCATGACGGTAAGACCATTTTTTCGCAGCTTCCTAACCCTTTTCCCGCCACCCGGTATCATTCACTGATTGTGGAGCGCGAGTCGCTGCCCTCATGCCTGGAGATTTCAGCCACTTCTCCTGATGGTTTGATCATGGGGTTGCGCCATCGAGAAATGCAGGTGGAGGGCGTGCAGTTTCATCCGGAATCGGTGCTGACCGGCGCGGGAAAACAACTGCTGGCCAATTTTATCCGGTGAGGAAAATAGAAGAAATCTAGCCTTCTTGCGCCGGGCGCGCGGTGAGCCGCCGGTAAGTCTCCTCGAAGATCGCGAGAGCGTCGTCATCGTACAGCACAAAACAGATTCGTTCCAGGCTGGTGCGCGCCTTCAGGTGTTCAAGTGTTTCCGAGATCATGATGCTCGCGCACTCTTTCATGGGGAAGCCGGCAATGCCTGTGCCGATGGCGGGAAATGCAATGCTTCGGAACGCTTTCTCCTCGGCGCGGTCAAGCGAATTTTTCACGGCAAGGCGAAGCGAATCCGCAGTGGTTCGCCCTCCGAGTTTCATGCTGGCCGCGTGCACCACATAGAGCGCCTTCAGGTTGCCACCGGTGGTGACGGCAGCATCCCCCAGAGCAACAGGACCGATGCGGTCGCACTCCTCCTGAATACGCGAGCCGCCCTTGCGGCGAATTGCTCCCGCCACGCCCGCGCCCAGCACAAGGTCGTTATTGGCCGCATTCACGATAGCGTCAACAGCCATCTCGGTGATGTCGCCTTTGCTAAATTCTATCTTTACCGGCATCCGGTCACACCCCGGCCTTTCCAAACGTCTTCGTTGTCTCGTCCTGCGATGCGCTTACGCGGCACTCTTGAACGAATTGTTCCAGCAGCCGCTTGTGTTCCGGATAGCCGGTGAGCTCTTCGGGATGCCACTGAACTGCGAGCAGGTAGGAATCGTCATCCGCCGCCTCGACCGCCTCCACCAATCCGTCCTCGGAGTGCGCGCAGACTTTGAGCCCGTGTCCCAGCCGCTTGATCCCTTGGTGGTGGAGGCTGTTCACCGGAAAGCTGCCCTGGAGAACTTGGGCCAGCTGCGAGGCCGGGTCGGTCACGGTCACATTATGGGTCAAGTCGGCTCGGTCGCCTGGCTGTTTATGTTCGACAGCCGCGGCTTCTTCGTCGCTTGGCGGCCAGTCGAATTTGATGTCTTGATAAAGCGTGCCGCCAAATTTCACGTTCACCATCTGGGCGCCTCGGCAGATGCCGAGAACCGGCTTCCGGTGGCGGCGGGCGCGGTCAAGCAGCGAGAACTCGAACTGATCCCGGGCAGGGTTTGCGTGCACGTTATCGTGTTTCCTGGCCTCGCCGTAAAACGTAGGGTCTACGTCTTCACCGCCTGCGAATAAGATGCCGTCAAAGTCTTCGGCCCTGATTCCGGCTGTGTCTGCGCAAGTGACCAAGCGCAGCTCGGCTGGTTTTGCGCCAGCTTCCACCAGAGCTTTAAAATATGAGGAGCTCGCTTCCTTCGCTTTCTCTTTTTCTGAAACCGAGATGGCAATTTTCATTGGAGCCTCTTGAACGACAAGGGTCGCGTCGCCGGTGCAAGAACCCACGTGGGCATTCTAGCAGGAGAGCAGAAAAACGTGTAGATGGACCGGTTCAGTAAGTAGAAGTTATCAACGGAATATGACATGATATGAGCAGGCGAATAGGCCGCTTGGAGTTCACACATCTTGGCAATCGAAGAGTCGCGGCTTGGAATGAACCAAGTTCCAGCGGTTTCGGCTTTTTGGGATGAGGCAGGGAAGGTGATTGCCTCAGGAGGTCATAGCGTTGGCGTTAGACGAAAAGTTTGACCAGGTCAACAAACTTATCCACATGGGCAAGGAGAAGGGGTATCTCCTCTACGAAGAGGTGAATGATCTTTTGCCTTCAGACGTGCACTCCGCCGAGGAATTGGAAGACGTCCTCTCGATGTTTGACAACGCGGGCATCGAGGTGCTGGATTCTCCCCGCAAAGTGAAAGATGACGAGGTTAAGTTCGATGAGACCGGCGAGGATGGAGATCTCGATCTTACCCCCGGCGGCATGGATAAAACGAACGATCCTGTGCGCATGTATCTGCGCGAAATGGGGACCGTGCCGCTGCTCACGCGCGAAGGCGAGGTGGAGATTGCGCGCCGGATCGAGCGCGGGCAAGTGGCGGTGCTGAAAGCAATATCGCGCTCGCCGCTGGTCACGCACGAGATGATTGCGCTGCGCAAACATCTGATGGAGCGCGAGCGGGGCATCAAAGAAGTGGTGGTTTTTAACGAAGAGGAACTGACCGAAGAGAAGGTGGAAGCGCGACGCGGAGAGGTGATAGAGGCTCTCGGCGAGGTGGAGCGGCTTCGTAAAAAGCTGGTCACCCTGAAGGCCAAGCTGGATGTGATCCCAGACACGCGAAGAAACTTGGATAATCGCAGGCGTTACAGTCTGGCTGTGGCGCGTCACCGCATCCTAATTTCCAAAATGATCCGTTCCATCGGGTTTACTCATTTTGAAAACAAGCGGCTGATTGGCAAACTTCATGCGGCGATGGAGGACGTGAGGCCTCTCGACCGCGAGATTAACCGGGTGGAAAAGCGCCTTGATGGATCCCGAGCCGTCGTGGCGAAGGATTTGCGCAAGGATCTTAAGCAACTGAAGGTGCGCCTCGCGGAGCTTGAAATTGCATACGAAGTCAGCACGGCAGAGCTAAAGCGAACCTTGCAAACTATCGTGACCGGAGAGCAGGAAGCCGAAGCGGCCAAGCGCGAGCTGATTGAGGCCAATCTGCGCCTCGTGGTTTCGATTGCCAAGAAATACACCAACCGGGGCCTTCAGTTCCTGGACCTGATCCAGGAAGGGAACATCGGCTTGATGAAAGCGGTGGACAAATTTGAGTACCGCCGGGGATACAAGTTTTCCACTTACGCCACGTGGTGGATCCGCCAGGCCATTACTCGCGCCATCGCGGACCAAGCGCGCACCATTCGCATCCCGGTGCACATGATTGAGACCATCAATAAGCTGATTCGCACGTCCCGCCAGCTTGTGCAGGAATATGGCCGCGAGCCTACCTCGGAAGAGATTGCCAAGCGCATGGATATTCCGGTGATTAAAGTGCGCAAGGTCATGAAAATCGCGCAGGAGCCGATCTCGCTGGAGACCCCCATCGGAGAAGAAGAGGATTCGCATCTCGGCGACTTTATTGAAGACCGTGGCGTGATCTCGCCTGCCGAGGCGGTGATCAATATCAACCTGAAGGAGCAGACCGAAGCGGTCTTAAAAACGCTCACGCCGCGCGAAGAGAAAGTGATCAAGATGCGGTTCGGGCTTGACGACGGCAGCGAGCACACGCTCGAAGAGGTGGGCCAGAGCTTTGCCGTCACCCGCGAGCGCATCCGCCAGATCGAGGCCAAGGCGCTTCGTAAATTGCGCCATCCTTCCCGCAGCCGCAAGCTGCGAGCCTTTCTCGACGCGGGCGACCTTGACTAGCAACCGTTATCCGTAGGGCCCAATTTAAGATTAAGCGTCAAGCGCAACCACAGTTTTTTTTGCTTTGAGATTACCGACCACAAACCAATAAAAGCCAATGCCTGCCAGCAGCACAAACACTGCAAGATCAAATCCGGGCGAGTAGGAGCCTGTGCGGCTGATGAGGATTCCCGTGAGAAGCGGCGCGAGCACACCCGCGATATTTCCGAACAGATTTTCAAAACCCGTCCACAGACCCACTTCTTCGGCTGGCGCGCAGCACTGAAGAATGACGATCAAATTGCCCGTGGCAAGCCCGACAAACGACGCGCCGATGATAAACCAAACCGTTGCTGCCGGACTCGCCGCGTGCTCGGCGGGAATCAGAAAAAGCCCAGTAAGCAATCCGAGTGTCACCATGCCCTTGCGTGTCCGGTTCTCGCTGAACCCGAGCCGGATAAGCCGGTCCGCAATCCAGCCCCCGACAGGCTCACACACTCCGAAAACCAGAAAGGGCGCCGCCGAATAAGCGCCCGCGCGGAGTACTGTGAGATGCCGGGCCGTCACCAGATAATCCGGCAGCCAGGTGACTAGCAGATACCAGTAATAGTCGAAGCAAAAAAAGCCTAGGCAAATGCCGATGAGGTCGCGGTTCCACAACCGCGAGAGCGGCTGGCGGCTGGCAGGGACCTCCGCTTTTGCAGTCGTCTCGGGCGGCGATCCCGGGAAATTTTTCCCGCCGAGCCGCTGCGGAGAAATTGCAAGCCAGGGAATTAACCATAGCAGCGCCGCCGCGCCGACAATGACAAATGTCATCCGCCAGCCGTAATGAACCAGCAACAAGGGCACCGCGAGCAAGCCCAGCGTCATGCCGCAACGCGTGCCGAAGTCGAAAATGCCGCAAGGAAATCCACGCTCCTCCGAAGAGAACAGCAACGTAACGATCTTCGTTCCGCCGGGCAGATAAATGGATTCGCCGATCCCCAGAATAATCCTTGTCATGATGAGGAACGCCAGCGTTTTGGCCGCTCCCGCGAGTGCCTGGCCCAGCGACCAAACGGCAAACGCAGCGGCATAGAGCCATCGCAAATTAAAGCGATCCGCAGACCAGCCAATGGGCACTTGCATCAGAGCATACGACCAGAAGAAGGCTGAAAGCAGAATGCCCTTGTCTGTCGGCCCAAGGTGGAGATCGCGGGAAATTAGCGGGAGGGAAATGGAGATGGTGGCGCGGTCAAGATAGTTAATGAGCGAGGCGGCGAAGAGCAGCCAAACCACCGGCCAGCGGCGAGTGTAGGCGAATCGGGCGAACTGACTCTCAGGCCGCAAAGACACGCTCTTTTCATCCATTCGGACGTTTTCCTCTCAGAGCGCGGCCATGGCGCCATCGGAAGCCTGAAAAGTATAAATCTCAGCTTCAATTCCAAGCGCCTTGCGGTATCCGTCGCGGACCGCGTCCGCGAAAGCACCGGCGGCCTCTTGACGCACCAGATTGACTGTGCATCCGCCGAACCCGGCGCCGGTCATGCGCGCGCCGAAGACGCCTGGTTGCTTTTGCGCAAGCTCTACCAGAGTATCCAGCTCGAGGCAGCTCACCTGGTAATCGTCGCGAAGGCTTGCGTGCGATTGATTCATCAGTTTCCCAAAATGGTTTGGATCACCTTCTTGAAGCGCCTTGACCGCGTCCAGCACGCGGTTGTTTTCGGTCACGACATGCCTTGCCCGCCTCAGTAAGACGTCATCGAGCGCGTGCTTGGAGCGGTTGAGGTCCTCGATCGAGACATCGCGTAGAGAATTCGCGGCGACGCCCGCGGAACGCAAGCGCCGGACTGCCTCCGCGCACTGCTGAGTGCGAATTTCATATTCAGACTGCGCAAGGGTCCGTTTAACGCCCGAATTGCAGACTACAATTTTAGCGTTCGCGCCGAGCGGCACGTGCCGGTAATGAAGATCGCGGCAATCGAGAAATAGAGCATGGTCCTTGCGACCCAGCGCGGATACAAACTGATCCATAATTCCGCAGGGAATGCCCATGAAGTCGTTCTCCGCAGCCTGGGCGAGCTTGGCCAGTGAAACGGGATCAGCATCAAGGTTAATTAGCTTTTTCCAAAACGCCGACGCGCCGATCTCCACCGCCGCAGAGGAACTTAAACCCGCTTCGCGCGGAACGTCGCCACCCAGCACGATTTCAGCGCCCGAAAGCGAGGCGCCGGTTTCCTGAATCAACTTCGATACTCCACGGAGATAATCGCTCCAGTGGTCGATTCCATCGCGCTCAATGCGGCTCAGATCAAATTGCGCGCGCTTCTGGAAATCCACCGAGTAGACGTGAACTTCAGTGCCCGGGCGCCGGCGGCCCGCGTACCAGCAGTACCGGTCGATGGCGGCGGGCAGAACAAAGCCTTGGTTGTAGTCGGTATGCTCTCCAATCAGATTAACGCGCCCCGGAGCTCGCACCACCACCTCAGGGCTCGCTCCGAAGATCTTGCGAAATTCTTGTTCAATCAGCATGAAACTCCTCAAATCCTGCCCTTCGTTTGCAACTCAAGCCTGGCAAGCGGCGAGGCCCAAAACCTTGGCTAGACAAACTATTCCGCCTCGGATTCGGGACGCGCGGCCCCTAGGCAGGACTGTCGTTTGGATGAGGGAAACCTCAGTTCAGATGCCGGTCCAGATAATACGTCCGGTAGAGCGTATCGCGCTTGGCGGGTCGGAATCCGGCATCCGAAATCAGGCGGCGCAGCTCGGCTTCGCTCGAAGTGTTTTTGCAGCCTGCGGCATTAACCACATTCTCCTCAATCAGGATGCTGCCCACGTCGTTACCCCCGAAGCGCAGGGCGACCTGGCAAATCTTGTGCCCGGGCGTGAGCCAAGAGGCTTGCACGTTGAGGACGTTATCAAGGAACACGCGCGAGACGGCGAGCGTTTTCAGGTAATCCACCGCCGTCGCCTCCTCTTTCACAAACCGGCCGAGCGAGGTGTTTTCCAGCTGGAAAAACCAGGGGATGAACGCAGTGAAGCCGCCCGTATCGTCCTGAAGCTCGCGGATGCGCTCGAAGTGCCGCACGCGCTGCTCCAGCGTTTCGCCTACGCCGAACATCATGGTGGCAGTGGTCCGCAGGCCGAGTTGATGCGCCGTGCGGTGAACCGAGAGCCATTCGTCTGTTGAACACTTCAGGCGCGCGATGCGCCGCCGCACCCGGTCGTCCAGGATTTCGCCGCCCGCGCCGGGAATCGAATCAAGCCCCGCATCTATGAGTCGTATGATCACCTCGCGCACACTCATTGCGCAAATCTCAGCAATATTCAGAATTTCGGGCGCTGAAAAACAGTGCAAATGTAATCCTGGATAACGCCGCTTGATGGCTGAGAGCAACGCGATGTAATAATCCAACTTCAGGTCCGGGTGGAGGCCGCCTTGCATCAGGATGCCCGTGCCGCCGAGCGCCAGCGTCTCATCGATTTTCTGAAAGATGGATTCAAGCGGCTGCACATACCCTTCGGATGATCCGGCGGGACGGTAGAACGCGCAGAAAGAGCAATACTCGGTGCAAAAATTGGTGTAGTTGATATTGCGGTCTATCTGATACGTGATCACGTTGCCCGGATGAAGGCGGTTCCGCGTGCGATCGGCTTCCATGCCGACGCCTACAAGGTCATCGGACTGAAGCATGTCGAGCGCCTGGGCTGATGTGATTCGCATACAGTTCAACACTCAGACAAAAGCAACTTCTTTTTCCGAGGAAATGATCCCTTCCTCCAAAGCGAGCTGGAAGAATAGCGTCAACGCCTCATGGTGAACCCTATCTAAAGTATAGTTGATGTTATGTGTAAGGTAAATCTTCACCTGTTCCGGCGTCAAGCAGTGGCGGGGCGCATATTCAGCGGCAATCTCATCGACGTGCGCGAGGCCATAATCCCGGGATTGCCGGAAATCGGCGGCCAAATGCGCGAGGCCGGCGCTCTTGGGGCCTGCCCATAGCGCGAAAACAAAAGGCAATCCGGTGAACTTCTTCCATTCGGCTGCGAGGTCGTAAACCTTGAGGCTTCCCGGTTGATAAACCAATGCCGGATCGCCAATCAGTAGCGCGGCATCGGCGGCACGGAGCATGGCTGTGGGGTCGGGAGCCGCCTGAATTATTTGAGGGCGCAATCCGTAAAACTTTCTGAGCAAAATGACAACAAGCGCAGATGAGGTTCTGGAGGAAGTATCGGTGGCGACGATCTCCACCGCCTCAATGGGTTTTTTGCTGATAAGAATAACGCTCTTAACGTCGCCGAGCGAACTGATTGAAACTCCCTCGACGGCTTCGAGGCCGCCGATGCGCTGAGTTTCAATGGCGGGGATAATGCCGACGCTCGCGCTTTGGCTGCGAACCGCATCGGCGCATCCTGCTGGGGTGGTGAAATCCAATTGAAATTTGCCGCGCTGTGCGCCCCGGATCATACCCCAGATCAGCGGAGCTGTATTGAGATATTGGACAACCGAAACTTGAAGCCCCATCATGTTTCCCGTTGCATGTTCCTGAATGTCCTGGCCCGATGAATGAACACGGCCAGATATATATAAATATTAAATGAATGACAAATAAATTAGTTTAGCACAGCAGTCCTTCAGCCTTCCTCTTTGGCGGGATATTTGCCTTTTGTTCTGGGATTTTTATCTGAGTTTACCTAGTACAGCGGCACGTTTTTCTATGCAGTTTTTGCTGAATGCCGACAGACTGGGGGCGTCCCGCTCTTTCTGGAAAGGGCGCCTCAGGCGGGAGTAGAATGAAAGTACCCCGCGCATGGCCGGAATTTGCGGGAAATTAACCCGTTCAGGGCAGGGTTTGCGGCCATCGAGAAAATGATGGACTCCGAATCACTCAATTTAGTTCGCGCCGCCAACGCCGATCTGGCAGGCTTTTTGTCGGAGGTCTCAGGCTTTTTTCCGACGAAGGGCGTGACCGCGATTCCGCTCGTCGAGATTGAGCGCCGGTTGGCGGCGCTAATGGCGGTGATTCAGGAGGTGGGGCGGTCAATTGGTCCCGTTTCCCTTGCGCGTTCCGAGGGCGAACCAGGGGATGAAATCAAACAATATCGAGCGCATCTTGAAAACCTTAGAAATTTCATGGAGGCGCTTGAAGCATATGCCGAAGAGCGGCGCGGCCAATTGCTGGCAGACACCCGGCAAATCAGCGATGCTCTGGCTTGGTGCGATACGCTCAAGCTTACGAGATAGGAACGAGAGCCAAGGGGCGGGGACAAAGGGAAAGAGGGAAGAGCAAACAAGGCATCCGAGTCCGCCGCTTGCACCTTGATTCTTGCCCCTGCTTTTTAGGTTTGGCTTGTGCTGGTGTTTTGTGAGGACGGAGAGGGGGAAGCCGCCGGCGCTTGAGAGCCAAATTGGAGTTGCGCGAAACTAGCGGTTTCCGATTGCGCCTCAAGGCTTAGGGTTTCACCGCCGTTTTGATTAGTTGTGATTGAAACCTCGGCTTGCGTTACCTGGACGGAACCAAATTCGAGTTGGATTTGGGGCGCGCTCATGCTGGAAGCGGCAGAGGATGCAGCCGCGGCGCCGCCGGTCGATTCCGCAGCCGATCCAGCGGCAGAGCTTACAGGTTCGGCGGCCTCGGCAAGCTGACTCACGGTGCTGACGAATTCCTGAAACATTCCGGGCGAAATCTCGGCGAGAAGCTGCGCGGCCTGCATAAATTCTTGAATGGCAGCAGGCGGGTTCAGTCCAAGAGCCTCAAGCGCCTGTTGCAACTGCGCCTCCTCCTGCTTCAGCGTGGCGGAAGATGCGCTTGAGTTCGTTACGTCTCCGGTCGCCGCCTGACTATTGCTCGAAGTTGCTGGTGTTGATGCTCCGCTCCCTGCTCCATCGCCGGCGGCAGGAACACTTACGCCTGTAGTTATATTACTTGCGGCATCGGCGCCCGTTTTGAAGCCTTCATCCCCTTGATTAGTTTTTGGGGTAATCCCCTGATTGGCTCCTTGATTTGCCCCATCTGGAAGAGCCTGTGGACTGCCCCCGGCGCCAGTTGTGGTTAGAATGTAGAGCTGCTGTTGCAGCGCCAGGCTCGCGGCTACTTCGTAGACACCGCCGCTATTCAGAGTAGCCCCGTTTTGATCTGACGCGGAGTTTGAGGTCTGAGCCGCAAAAGAGTCGCGGGAGGCACGAGAATCAGACTGGCGGCGCGAACGCGGCGGCTGTACCGGGTCGCTTCCCTTGTCCCTCGCGGCTTGACCGCTGGGGATGAACAAAGGGGCCCCGCTCACTGGAGCCAAAGGGGAACCCACGTAACACCTCCACTCAAAATTGGACCCGTTCTACGTGGCCTTCAAATAGCCTAACGGCAGCCCTATAGGGCTTATTAGTCACGCAGAAAGAGATGCGTACTCTATCGGCAGTTATCGGTTTCTTCTTTAATCTAAAAGAGTGCAGAGCGGCACTTGGAAGGTGGCAATTGTAGTTGTTGCGGCGGTCTCTTGTGGGTTATGCCAACCTGGTTTAACAGTGAAAGCCGCGGCCGGAGCCTGCAAGGAGGCCCCCCGAGGCAGCATCAGACGGTCGTTATAGCTTGAGGTAATTGAGCAGCGTATTCTGCGAAATCCCGCCAAAGGCATCGAGTGCGGCGGTTAGGGTGTTCTCATCCTGGGAAAGATTGGAGGCAGCGGTTGCCGGGTTGGCGGCGGCCAGGGTATTCAACTGTTGGGTCAAAGTAAGCTGTTCCTGGGTAAGATTGCCATTGACCGAATTTAATTGATCCAGCGTATTTCCGTAAAAGGTGCGCTGGCTGTTGACATTGTTGTAGGCGCTCTCCAGTTCGCTGAGCGCGCCGGGTATGTTGGTATTGGTATTGAGCGCGTTGCTGAGATCGTGGAGAGCCTGGAATACATCCGCCCCAGCGCCATTGAAAATGCTGCTGCCCGGAGCGTTAGTGACGACCGATTGTCCCGGACCCACGTCAACGCTGTTCGTGCCCGAATTGCCGTTGTAGCTTACGCCCGAAGGTGAAAGCGCATTGGCCACGTAGGGCGCGGCTGTCGATTTGGTTCCTGCAAACAGATAGATGCCTTGATACGAGGTATTGGCAAGACCGAGAACGGTCTGCTGGATCGCCGCAACCTGCTGGGCGAGTCCTTGTAGCTCGCTGGTGGAATTCGTCCCGTTGGCGCCCTCGGTTCCAATCGATAAGGCTTGATTGAGGCTGTTGACCACCGATCCGAGGGCCGTATCCGCGGTTTGGAGCGACCCTTGGACGGTCGAAATACTTTGCGTGAACTGGTCGATGCTCGCGGCTTCGGTCTTATTTTCGATCAACGCCGCCGTAGCCGCCGGATTATCGGAGGGTAGATTAAGCGCCTGCCCAGTCGAGACCTGCTGCAAGTCGGTGTTAATGCGGTTGCGGTCCACGCTCACCGCGGCGAGCAAGGTGTTGTAAAGGTTTGGAGCAATTCGCAGTCCCATATTAAAACCGTGTCCTTCTGAGCGTTCAACGTCGCGCCGCTTTCTTATTTATTGGCGCTTCAGATCATATTAATAGTCTGCTGGATAAGCTGGTTTACCATTTGCGCGACCTGCGCCGAGGCGCTGTACGCATTCTGATAGAGCACCAAATTTGATGCTTCTTGATCAATTGAAACGCCTGATTCCGACGTCAACTGATTTTGCAATTGCTGCACCAGCGCCGTTTCAGCTTGCTGCTGGGTATTCGCCGCGGACACCTGATTGCCAACGCTATTGACAAGATTGGAGTAGTAGTCGGTTGCCGTCTGGCCGCTGACCACGGGCTGATTCTGGATGCCGGCGAGCAACAGCGCATTGCCATTGCTTCCCGCCGTGCCGTCTGAGCTGGCGGCAATCTTGGAGGGGTCAGTAATGGCCACTGAAATCTTGGAGGCGGCGCCAGCCACGCCGCTGAGCGGCGTAAAGAAGTTGCCCCCGGCGGCGCCGGAGAGATCAAATCCCGCTGCGTTTTGCGTGTTCACCGCATTCGAGAGGTTGTAGGCCAGCGTGTCGAGCGAGTTTTGGGCCGCCGGAATGGATGTGTCCCGCGCCTGAATCAGGCCGCCCAGTGCGCCTTTGGTCACGGTGGTGGTGATGTCGTTCCCATTGGAATAAATATCCTGCATTCCGGTAGAGGGATTTAGTTGGGTCTGCAGGTTGAAACTCTGATTGCCCACCACCAGCAGGGAGCCATCCTGCGTGGCCAGGGTGTAGTTTCCGCTCGCGCCATTGGTCACCGAAAGCCCGACGAGGTTTGACAGTTGATTGACCAACTGCGTGCGCTGGTCAATGATGGTCCCTGCATCCTGGCCGAGCGACTGCAGCGAGTCAATCTGCCCGCTGAGCTGCGCAATCTGCGATGTAAGCTGGTTCACCTGCGAAACATCCTGCGTTACGTTCTGGTCGAGTCCTTGTTGAATCTGAGTCAGGCTGCTCGAAGCCTGTTGAAACGCGTTGGTGAGATTTCCCGCGGCGGTCAGAACGCCTTGGCGCAGAGGCACGCTGGAAGGGTCTGTTGAGAGCGACTGAAAGCTGTTGAAAAATGAGCTCAAGACGCCCTGCAGCCCCACCCCCTGGGTCTCGTTGAAGAGCGACTGAACCTGATTCATGCCGTTGGTGAAGGAGGTGAGTTGGCCTTGGGTTGAGGTTTCCTGCTGGATGCGTAGCTCAAGAACGGGGTCGCGGATGCTTTGGATGTTCTGCAGGACCACGCCCTGGCCGTAGAGAAGGTTCCCGATTTGCACGGGAGCCTGCTCAACCAGGTTAGCCTGCTCGCGCGTATAGCCCGGCGTATTCGCGTTGGCAATATTATTGGCAGAGACCTCTAGCGCGCCCTGATCGGCGATCAGCGCATTAGTGGCAATGCCCAAAGTTCCGGAAAGACCGCCCACGAGTTAGACGCTCCTCTCAAAAGCTGTTTGCGCCGGGAATACTTCAGAAGGATAGACGCCTAGGCAGTGGGATATCACGTTCATCATGACACCCACGGTGGAATGCGCGCGGCGGAGGAACTCCGCATAAACCTGGTTGCGCCTGCCAACTTCGAGGCGCGCCGCTTCCGACTCTTCCCAGAGGCGATAAAGCGTTTTCTTATCAGCCTGGCTTAACAGGAGGCCGGCGTTTTGCCGGAGAGCAGTGATTTCAAGCTCAATGCGTCTGATTTCGGCGCACAAGCCTTCTTTTCGACAGTCGTGAGCCTGCACGCGGTCGAGATCGAGAGCGACGCAGGCATTCTGACCTGCGGCAATTTCACTGGCGAGGGATTCAAGGGCGCGAAGGCGCTTGCGAAGTAAGGTGGTGAGTTGAAGGATTTCCTTGCCCATAGGTCACGCGTCGAGGTCCAGCGCGTGCTTCGGCTGGCCGTCTTCGGGTTCTTCGGTCTGCGGCTCGTCTACTAACTCCGGCTTCGGAGCCACCAGCTTGCGCTTCGGCTGAGGCCGCGGCTCGGTGTAGCGCCGCTCCTCAATCGCTTGCGCTGCCGGGGCGACGGGCAGGGTTACCGGATTGAAAAAATCCGCCATAAACCGTAGCTCCCTTTACATCAGAGGCGTGATTACGCCCCGGTGTTAGACGGCGCGCCGAAGAGGTCCGAATGAATTGCCGAAGCGATCTCCTGATTGCTGGGTTTGTAGGTGCCGTTTTCGACCGACTTCTGTAATGCCTGCACCCGCTCTTGCCGTATACTGGGCACGTTAGCAAGCTGGGCTTTGAGCGCCTGCACGCCGGTCTGGCTCAGCGAGACCTCTGGGGTGGATTGTAACGCCCCGGCATTTGTCGCTGCTTGCGTCGTGCCTGTAGTCGCGCTTTGAGCCGGCTTTTGCTTGTCAACTTGCGTACTGGAAGAAGCCGCATCCGGAAATCCGATGTTCATTAAAATCCTCCTGGCTAACCAATCAAGGTGCTTATCGGCTAGGCCTAAGAAAACTTTAATTGCGTTGCGGGGCTTCCCAGTATCTGTCGCCTTTTTACCATCGGCGGCCTCTGGCTTTTA
This sequence comes from Terriglobia bacterium, assembly GCA_035945615.1. GTDB lineage: Bacteria > Acidobacteriota > Terriglobia > UBA7540 > UBA7540 > RH2-MAG17b. The sequence goes on along the minus strand of DASZAA010000380.1, from coordinate 22,330 downwards.
AAAGGCCAGCGGGCAGGCCAGTACGTGGCCGCCGCACCAACTAGCCGCTAAGTGCTGCTTTTTGAGTCGCCCGAAGCCTGAGAGTAGGCTCCGTGAGCCGCCTGAGCCAGCCTGGGCGCTAATTCCTGATAGATCATCTTTGCAATGCCGAGGCCTCCGGCCGAAGCCAGTCCCGTCGCCGCAGCTTGGATCCCAAAACCTTGCATCGTCGCCGCGCCCGGATCGCTGCCCGTGTCCGACATGCTGACGCCCTGCTCCATCTCACCCCACAGGTTTGAAATCAGAATGCCCTCGAATTGCTGACATTCCTTATAGAGCTTTTGTGTTTGGGGGGTAGAGTTCGGATTCGGGGCCGGCGGCGTGGCGCGCGGCGCCGAAAGGCTTCCTATAATCGAACTCACTACATCACCTCCACGCTGGCCTGCATACAGCCGTCGGCCTTCATCGCCTCAACAATGGCAATAATGTCGCGCGCAGTTGAGCCAATCCCTTGCAATCCATTTACTAAGTCCTGAACTGTCGCGCCCTCGCCAAGATGTATCTGGCGGGCGTTGGATTCCTGGGTCTGCACGGTGGTTTGCGGCACAACTTGCGTCGTCCCGGTATTTGAAAATGGAGTGGGCTGCGAAACCTGATATTGGGTCGTAATTTGAATGGCGAGGTTACCATGGAAGATCGAGCAGGCGCCCAGATTAACGCCTCCGCCCAGCACCACTGTGCCGGTGCGCTCATCGAGCGCCACCTTGGCCGTTTCGTGCACCGCCACCGGGATGGCTTCGAGGCGCGCCAAGAGGAGTGGTATGGACCCGGCGCCCCCGCTGGGAAGCTGAATCGTAATCTGACGGCTGTCCACGGCCGTGGCAATGGGCGTTCCGAAGTTTTGATTGATGGCGTTAGAAACGTTTTCGGCAGTCATGAAATCCGCGTCGTGCAGCAGCAAGGAAAGACTCTTGATCTGCCCCAAGTTGAGGGAAGTTTCGCGCTCCACAACACCGCCGAGCGGGATGCGGCCCGCCGTCGGGTGGTTAATAGTGACGACGTTCCCATTGGCGCCCGCGGTGTATCCGCCCAGCATCAGCGGACCCTGCGCCACGGCATAGACCTGCCCGTCGGGTCCATAAAGCGGCGTCATGAGCAATTCGCCCCCTTGCAAGCTGCGCGCATCGCCTGTTGACGCCACGTTCACGTCGATGCGCGTTCCTGGATGCGCGAACGGCGGCAGCGCGGCAGTCACGAAAACCGAGGCCACGTTGCGCGTGATGACCGATTTGGCCGGGGCCTGGACCCCCATCTTTTGCAGGATGTCGGTGAGGGTTTGGACAGGGAAGAGGTCTTGTTGGCCATCACCAGTTCCATTCAATCCCACAACCAGGCCGTAACCCATGATGTAATTGTCGCGCACCCCTTCCACGCTCGTGATATCCCCAATCTTCACTTGCTGGCGGGGCGGCGTGTATGACGCCTGCACAACGGGCACAGGCACGGGTTGCACTGATGATGCGACTGCTACCGGTTGGGTTTGCCCCACAATCGCCGCTGCCGGACAAATAAAAATGCAGAATGCGAACAATGAGTACCACAGCCTTCGTGTGTCCATTAGACTCCTCAGAACCCGACAACCTTCAAAATTGCCCTGATAACCTTATTTGGCGGGCTCGTATCATCCGTAATAACGCCTTTTCCGATCACCTGAACACTCAAATCGGCAAGCGAAGTGGAAGGAATCGAATTGTCCGGACCGATGTCCGAAGGCCGGGCAATGCCACGCAAGACGACCTGTTGCTGTTCGTTATCTACCTCGACCGTCCGCGTCGCTTGCACGACCAGGTAATTGTTGGGCAAAACGTCCACCACCGTGGCCGCCACGTCGGTTGTGAGCGAAGAGGAACTTTGCGTTTGCGCCTGGCCATTGAGCGCCCTCGACGAATTGGGCGAAAAGATGTTATTGATACCGGCGGCAGGTCCGATTTGGCCAAACAGCGCGCTAATCCCAGAGCTGGCGTTGAACGTCCGCGAAGTTTTGACGTTTCCGCTCGACTGCGCGGTGGTTTGCTCGATGATATTGATCGTCACGATGTCGCCTGGCCGGAAGGCCTTGTCATCGCGCGGAAGCTGGGCCAGAGCACCGTTGGGATTCCAGATACTTCCCGTAGTCGGCGCCGGGTTGGCGACAGCTTGTTGGGCTTGCCGTACATACGTATCCAGACTCTGCTGAAAGGTGACGGGCGCTTGCTTTTTTTTCTTTCGCGCGTAGCTCAACGCCGGGGTTATGAGCAGCAGTATCATGCAGCCAACGGCCAACCACCTTTGCGCATATTGTGAATGTGTCGAAGTCACACGATCCTCTCTCTACCATGTTTTGAGCAGTGCGTCTTGCCCGACCACGCGGGCTTCCACCACCTGACGGCTCTCGTTGTTGCGAACTCGGATTTCCTGGTTGAGAACTCCCTGCTGTAGCGGAGTCACAATCGTCTTAATGCGGAATCCATTGCCCTCGACGATCAAGGTGGCGAGCGTCTCAGGTTTTACGAGCACCGGACGCCCAAAGTCGTCCCGAACCACCGGCTGGCCGGAACGCAGCGCCACGTGCGATTCAAGCCCTGCAAGCCCGGTCGCCGTTGCCAGAGGCTTGGCGGGCATTTCGACCGCGGGACGCATTTCAATGGCGAAATCGGTAGCTGAAACCACTTCTCCTGGGGCAAGCCCGTGCGTGGCAACCAGCACCGGCAGCTTCGCCGCGCCGGGCACGGTGACGCTAAACGGCAGGTTGGCAGGCTCGTTGGCGGTCCAAAGGCGGAAGCGCGTCTCGTGCCGCGCCGGGTCGGAATCGATGCGGATGACTCGTAATCCGGGATCGGTTGTGGCTGCATAAACAGGCGCCGCCCATTCAAGGGCATCCAGATTCAGATCTTCTTCACTCGCGCTTTTCCCGCCCAGGGCCTGCTCAATTGCGTTCACGATTTCCTGCTTGGTGATCATCTGGTGAAATCTCTCCACCCGGATCTCCGCCGGAATCCTGATTTGCGCGAGCAGCGATTTATCGTCTTGCAGCAGAAATTGCAACTGCTGGCGGTAAATCATGCGCGCCATCGGGGGCTGCGGAGCCGCGCCCAATGACGCCGCCGCGGCATGTTTGCGGAGTTCGGACGGGGCCGAGCTGGGCAGCAAGTCCGCCAAAGTCAACGTCGCGGAATGAAGCGTCACATGGCTCAGAAGCGCCACTCGCTCCCCCGGCGTAGCTTTGCTGCCGGCTGGGCCGCTGGAGGCGGCGCCGCTCGCGCCCGATGCCGATGCGCGTTGCGGCTGCCCTACGGCGGTAAACGAAACCGAAATTGCCGCGATCATAGCCATCAACCGGAAACGCATCATCGAATCTCCGCTTTAGGTAATGTTGTTGAGCTGCTGCAGCATCTGGCTACCTGCCTGCAGAACTTTGGAATTAGCCTCGTAAGACCGTTGCGCCAAGATCATATTTACAAACTCTTGCACAACGCTGACGTTGGATTGCTCGATCATGCCCTGCTGCAAAGTCCCTAGCCCTTCCGCGCTGCCCGGCGCGCCCACCAGCGGGTCACCCGAAGCCGTGGTGGGAACAAACAAATTTCCGCCCATGGCGAGAAGACCGCCGGGATTGGGAAACAGAGCAAGTTGAATGCTGCCCACCTGCGCGGCTTGCGTCTGGTTAGGTTCCTGAACGCTTACCGTGCCGTCTTGCCCAATGCTCACGCTAGTGGCATTGGCGGGAATGGTGATGGCAGGCTGAATGGGGTTGCCATCATCCGTTACCAGTTGCCGCTGCTGATTCAGATGGAATGAGCCGTCGCGCGTGTAGGCCAGCGTGCCGGTCGGGGTCAGCACCTGGAAGAAGCCTTGGCCCTGGATGGCTACGTCAAGCTGATTGCCCGTTGACGTAAGGTCCCCCGGCGTCATATTGACCTCAGAGCTTGCTGGCCGCGTCCCTAGTCCAAGCTGCATCCCGGCGGGAATCGTCGTCTGCTGCGTCATAGCCGATCCGGGAACGACGACGTTCTGATACATGAGGTCCTCGAACTGTAGCTGGCGGGAGCGGAATCCTGCCGTGTTGGCGTTAGCCAAATTGTTGGCGATATTTTCCAGGTTGAGTTGCTGCGCGTTCATTCCGCTCGCGGCGGTGTACAAGGCTCGAAACATTTTTTCTCCTTACGGTTGCGGCGTCGTGGCGGGTTGATCCCGCCCGATGGTAACGGCATGAAACCGGCTCAACATCCTTCCGGCTTTTTCAAACTACTGCACAGTCGCAAGGGTATTGATCGCGGTTTCATCAAACCCTTTATCGAAGGTTGAGACCGCGTTTTGCAGCATCTGAGCCTCGCGCTGCAAAAGAACAAGGCTAACCACCTCGGACATCGGATCCACATTCGACGCTTCGAGAGCGCCCTGTTTCACTTCGGGATCGGTTGCCGTCGTCTCGGCTGAGGCTGGCGCGCTATAGTAGCCGTTGCCGTCGAGCGAAAGTTGAGTTCCCTTGGGAAAATCAACAATCTTCAACTGGCCGGCCACGGAGCCATCCACCGAAATAATTCCGGTTGGGCCGACGGCAATCGTGCCTTTGGGAACGTGTATGGGACCTTCGCCGGGCTTGCCGGTGGGTTTGGGAACCAGTCCCATCACCAAGTCGCCGTTTTGGGTGGCCAGAGCGCCCGCCGCGTTGACGTGAAGGCTGCCATTGCGCGTATAGCGGTCGCCTGCTGCGGTCTGCACCACGAAGAATCCCTTGCCCTGAAGCGCCAAGTCGAGTGGGTTTCCCGTGCTTTGAATCGAGCCCACGTTCAGGTTCGTGCTCGCTCCGCCCAGCACACCGTAGTTGTTCACCGCCTGGTTCAGCGGGGCAACATTCTGGTTGCCGAGAGTGGCACTGTAGGTGCGGTAGAAGTCTTCCTGAGTTTTGTATCCCGTAGTGTTCACGTTAGCCAAATTGTTGGCGGCCACGTCGAGCGCGTCAAACTTCGCCACCAGTCCGGTTAAGGCCGCATAATAGCCGCTATCCATTAAGTGCTCCGGCATTCCCGTAAGCAGATCAAAGGCCAAAAGCAATCTGTGCTTATAACCCTTGTGTATTCAATTTGTTGGACGTTAGATGGGCCGGGCTATCTTGGAACCTATGGGCGATTTTTGCCGGGCTTGATTGGGCTCTGCTAGGCAAATTAATCGGGTATGTGGGCTATCAGAACAATACAAAAATGGGTTATTCGTACCGCAGCGCCACCATGGGATCTACTTTCGTAGCTCGGCGCGCGGGGATATAGCACGCCAGCAAAGCGACAGCGATCAAAATCAGCGAGACGGCAATGAACGTTAGCGGGTCGGTGGGCCGCACGCCGTAAAGCAGGCTGGCCATGAGCCGAGTCAAACCCAGCGCCGCAATGATGCCTGTTCCAGCGCCGATCAGCGCCAGAACCATGCCTTGCCCGACAACAAGACCCAATACATCGTTTTTCTGCGCTCCCACCGCCATGCGAATACCGATTTCATTGGTGCGCCGCGCCACTGCATAGGACATGAGACCGTAGAGGCCTACGCAGGCTAGCAGGAGAGCTAGGAAGCCAAAGAAACTGGAAAGCTCAGCAACCGTCCGCTCTTGAGTGAGCGAGCCGCTTACCTGCTCGTTTAAAGTTTTTACGCCGGTGATGGGCAGGTTTTTGTCGACTTCGGTGATCGCACGGCGAACTTCAGGAGCAAGGCTTGCCGGATTAAGAATCGCGCGGATTTCGAGATCACCGGGGAAAGCACCCAGAACTCCTGCCGTCTTTGCCTGTTGCATGAGTGGCAGAAAAATCATGCGGGGCGCATTTTCGCGGGGGGTATTCACCTTAGCATCTTTCACGACACCGACGATTTCAATCCCCGTACCCGTGGGTCCCATGTTATTGAGCTTACGACCGCTGGGATCCCCGCCGTGAAAGAAGTGACGAGCCATGGCTTGGTTGATTACCGCGACCTTCGGTGAGGACGCGGTGTCCTGCAGACCGATGGCGCGGCCGAGCAGCATCGACATGCCCATCGTTTTGAAATATCTGGGACTGACAAGATTCATCTGCACGGACATATTTTCGCCCGGGGCGGGTGTATATCCCTCGACGGCGGTCGATGTGATATATTCGCAATCGGCGTCGATTCCGCAACCTGCCAGCGCTGCGCTCTGAACACCCGGAAGGGAATTGATGTGATCCAACAAACGCTGGTAGAGGCTTGCGAGTTGGCTGGGCTTGTAACCGGCCAAGCGTGGATCAATGTTTACCAGCAGAACATTGTTCGGGTTAAACCCCAGGTCCTGGTGCTCGAGTTTCTCCAGACTTCGCACAAAGAGGCCGGCGCCGACCAGGAGCAGCAGGGAAAGTGCGACCTGAAAAACCGCCAGCGCCTTGCCCATATCGAAGCGGTGCTTGCCGGATGGGCCCGCAATCGCGTTTTTCCCACCCTCTTTTAGTGCCGGGGCGATTTCAAACCGCGTAGACCTTAGCGCCGGCGCGAGGCCAAAGAGAACTCCCGTGCCGGCAGTAATCGAAAACGCGAAGAGTAGGACTGCCGGGTCCAAGGAGGTGCGCAGCGGATTGTCAGGGCCGGAAATCAGCCTCACCAGGATGGTGGTGCCCCACGATGCCAGGAGGAGGCCCGCCGCACCGCCTATCACGGCCAGCAGGACGCTCTCCGTCAAGAGTTGACGGACCAGCCGCATGCGCGTTGCTCCCAGAGCCCAGCGCATAGAGATTTCCTTCCGGCGGCCCGCAGCTCGCGATAGAAGCAGGTTGGCCACATTGGCGCAGGCAATCAGCAAAACCAGCCCGACAAAGATCATCAGAATCTGCAGCGGTGTAGAGAACTGTTCGCGCAGATCGGAGATGCCCCGCGCTGCAGACGTGAGCTTGATTCGGGATTCCGCAATTCTGCGCAATTGATCCTTGGAAGGTGATGTGCCCGCTGCAGCTATGAGCAACTGCCTCAGGTGAAGGTTCACGACAGCTTGGGCTTGCTGCCTGCTCAATGCCGGCTTGAGCCTTCCTATCAGCGTTAGCCAGAACGTATCAGGCGCATTCAAAAAAGATCGCTGCAATGTGATTTGCGGCTGCATACTGACCGGCAGCCACATGTCAGGCACAGAGTCTATCGGCTTGACACCGAAGAATTCCGGCGGCGTTACCCCGATGATGGTGAAGGCAGTACTGTTTACGTCGATGGTGCGCCCGACCACGGCGGGACTGCGCGAAAAGGCTTTCGTCCAGTACCGGTAGCTGAGCACTGCGACAGGATGCTCGCCGGCCACGCGGTCCTCGTCCGGCGTGAATGTGCGTCCCAGAAACGCGTTCACGCCCAAAACGGTGAAAAAGTTGCCTGAAACGAGTTCAGCTTGGGCCTGCTGTGCCGGACCGCCCGCTCCGTTCAGCTTGACGCTAATTTCGCCGGAAGTGCTGCCGAATGCACACAAACCCTGAAAGACCTGGTTATGGTCACGCAACTGCTTGTATTGGAGGTAGGAGAAGAGGTCGCCTGATCTGGGGAAATTGCCGCCCGCGATTCCTTCGTTCAAGCCCTTCCCGAAGACTGCCAACCGCTCTGGCTCACGCACCGGGAGGGTTTTTAGCAAGACAGTATTCAGCACGCTAAAGATTGCAGTGTTTGCTCCGATGCCGAGGGCAAGCGTGATAATCACCACTGCCGTGAAGCCGGGATTGCGCCGCAGTTGGCGCAGGCCGTAGCGGAGGTCTTGCAGGAGTGTCTCGACCGTGTTCCAGATCCACATCTCCCGGCTCCTTTCTTCGGCCAGGATCACGTTGCCGAACCGCCGCAACGCGGCGTAGCGAGCTTCGTCGGGGGGCATACCGGATTCCAGATTCTCGCGCTCTTCCATCTCGAGATGCGAGCGAATCTCAGCTTTGAGATCGTCCGCCAGCTTTGGCCGACGAAACAGGGCACGCAGTCTCGAAAGCTCGCGCCGCCAGCTCATGGCTTTTCCTCGGACTCGGCCGGCCGCAGCACGCCAGTGATCGCCCGCACGAAGCGCTCCCAACGGGAGGTCTCGGCGACCAACTGACGTCGACCCCCTGCCGTTAGGCGGTAATACTTGGCCCGCTGCTTGTTCTTGGAGACGCCCCACTCAGCGGTAATCCAGCCTTCCTGCTGCAATCGCTGCAGTGCGGGATAGAGCGACCCGTGTTCAACTCTGAGGGTTTCCTCCGACATGCGCTCAATCGATTTGGCAATGCCGTGCCCGTGGGTCGGACCCCAAAGCAGCATGCGCAGAATCAGCATGTCAAGCGAGCCGTACACCAGTTCGATTCGCTGTGGGGATGTTTGTTTAGCCATACTAGTCGGCAATCTACCACATAAGGTGGCAGACTGTCTACCAGATAAAACGGTGGGGTCTTAATGCGCTCAGGCCCCCCGTTCTCTTTGGATCACTGCGTTTGCTGCTCGATGCGGGCGATAAGAGCGCGCGTGGAGGAGTCTTCAGGGTAAATCTTAAGTTCATCTTTCAGAACTTCAAGCGCGCTGGCGGGCTGATGAAGTTGAGTGAGCACTACGGCGAGGTCCTTATAGAGATGGGTTGCGTCAGGATTAAGCTCTATGCCGCGCTTCAAAATGGACCGTGCTTCCTGCAGCTTTCCGAGGCGCATGAGCACATAAGCGTCGGCTTCAAAATCGGAAGTCTTCGTCGAGCCGGCTGCGATTGCCCCGCCGAGATCGCGCTGGGCCTGAAGCAGTCCATCCGTAGTCCCACTCACGGCCGCCTGGCTTCCTATGGCGGAGAGAACGGCAGGATTGCGGGGGTGGGTTTTGGCCATCTGGGTTAGCAGGGCTTGGTAGCGCGCCCGGTATTGGGGATACTTTTGCGAGAGGTCGCTATAGGCCTTGAAGAGCACCGTGCGCGGCACGCCTTGTTCTCCCGGAACGGCATCCACGTGAACAAGGTCAGGCAGCGCCGGCGTAGTCATATTAAAAGCCGCTTCCGGGAACGGCTCGCCCTGGAACCCGATAATGCGATGATTGGTGAGCGCGGAGTGGGAAATTTCCTCAAGGTTCTGCGGTGGCATGTGACAGCCGATGCAATTATCCGGCGGAGACTGGGCACGCCGCGCGGTCAGCGGCACTTTGCAACTTTGTTCCGAGTGGCAGCGCAGACACTTCTGGCGAAAGTAAACGGGCGCAGCGGCCACAGTTGGCTCAAAGTGCGGGTCATGGCAAGTAAGGCAACTCATCTGCCCGCCGCTCGAGCGGTAACATTTGCTGAGCACCATCTGCGTGTACTGCTGCAGCAGGGGATCGCTTGGGGGCGACGACCGCGTAAAAGGCGCGGCCAGGATCACAAGCGCCTTGTTCAGCGGCGTCCCTGGACGGAAATCCGCATACTTCTTGCCCGGCTGAAGGACGCGCGCGTCCCCAGACTGGTGGCACACCATGCAGACGTTATTGGCCAACCAGCCGGGAAGGTCTGCCGGATTCACAATGGAGCGGTCCTGCGCCCCACGCAAAGGCTCACCCTTGGTTCGCTCCTCTACATGAAGCTCGCCGGGACCGTGGCAGTTCTCGCAGCCCACTGCCAGTTGCTCAAAGGGCGGATTCTGGTAAACGTTTCTATGCTCCGTGACGGGCCGCGGACGGCCGCTGTGGCAGACAAGGCAATCCGACTGCGCGAGCCGGAGAAAACCAAAGTCTACCGTGTCATAGCCCGGCGAGAGGTCCCATGCGTGCAGCCGCTCGAAGTAAGAGAGCGGCGCTTCAAACAGCCGGTTGCCTTCCTGAACGAGGTAGCCAATGCCATTCTGCCCAGCGCCGATTACATAAGCAATAGGATGAGTGTCGTCAAAAACTTCGCTGCCATTCGGAGCCAACTCGTATTCGCTCTGATAGAGGCTGCCGCCTCGGCGGAAGATTTCAAAATAGCGATTGAGCTTTTCAGAATGGACAATGACAGGCTTCGAAGGTAAGCGAGAGAGTTCACCCGGCAGCGTCATCGATTGGCCCATCATCGTCTGCGCGTACTCGCGATAGATTGCCGCATGACAAGTGGCGCAGGCTTTGGAGCCTACATAATGTACACCCGGCGCGGTATTGAGATAATCGCGGCCCGTCGGTGCGCTCCGCTGCGGAAGAGCCGCGCGGAGTGGTTCCACCCTTTTCGAGCCGCGGCCCAAGGCACAGCCAGCGGCGAGTGTTATGGCGAATGCGGCTGTGGCCAGGCGTGAAATCATAACTGCATTTCCGAGGCAACATTGTAGACTCCTCAGGAGTGGTGGTCAAAAGGGCATATTGCGTATGCTGTGGCCGGGCCAGATGCCGCCCGCCTCTGACTACTGCCTGGTATAGAATGGCTACGCCAGTTTGGGGAGTCCGTGTGCGGCTTACTGATCGAGCCGGCAGACCAAGTCTTATGGACGCGCCTCTCTTTACCGCACGCATGGCAAACTGCGCCATGTGTGCGATGCCCGCGACACTTCGGCGTATACTATCTCGCATGGGCGATATGGAGTTGCGCGGTAAGGTTGCGCTCGTTACCGGCGCGAGCAGAGGACTAGGCAAGGCCATGGCGATGGCCCTTAGCGCGGCGGGCGCACGCATTGCTCTGGTTTCGCGCAGCCCCGGTGAGCTCGAGGCCGTGCGTAGCGAGCTCGCGGGCGCGGGCGGCGACGCGCAGGCCTTCACCGCTGATCTCTCGATCGAGGACCATGTCTGCCAGCTCGAGCGCGACGTCAGTGCGGCGCTCGGCCCGGTCCACATTCTGATCAACAACGCCGGCATGAACCTGCGCAAGCCGCTGGTCGAGTTTACGCTCGACGAATGGCGGCGCGTGATGGATACCAATCTGACCAGCGTTTTCCTCACCTGCCGTTCTTTCGTTCCACATATGAAAGGGCGCGGTTATGGTCGCGTCATCAACATGGCCTCGATCATGAGCCACGTCTCGCTAGCCGGCCGCTCCGCGTACTCGGCGAGCAAAACGGCACTGCTCGGTCTCACACGCGCACTCGCGCTCGAACTGGCTAACGACGGCATCACCGTAAACGCGATCAGCCCCGGCCCGTTTGCAACCGAAATGAATGCCACGCTGATCAAAGAACCGGAGATCAACCAGCAATTCGTCGCAAAGATTCCGCTCGGCCGCTGGGGGCGAGCCGAAGAGATCGGGCAGCTCGCGCTCTACCTCTGCTCCGAAGCGGCGGGGTTCATCACCGGAACCGATATCGTGATCGACGGCGGCTGGACCGCGCAGTAGGGGATAGCGCGGCATTGTTTTGCAACTCCGCGGCTTGTGTGGGTGCGCCACCCACGATCCTGGAGGAAGATGTGTTTCGTGTGGATGTGGACAATTTGCAGTCTTACTTTGACTTCGATCCTCAGCGGAGAATTGATCTACAGAAACTGGACAGACTTCTGAAGGAGTCGGCGCCCGGGCTCAATCGCTACTTTCATCGAGGTACTCCGCCGGGTGAGCCAGGGATGCGCTTCAAAATGATCGGATACGGAAGATTTCATTATCTCTCGCGGTCCGGCAAGAGCGTAGAATGGCCAGTTGTGGGTGTTGCACTCCAAAGAAACTACATCAGTGTCTACCTGTCGGTGGCGAAAGATGGTGTGTCACTTGTTCAGTCGTATTCCGGCAAGCTGGGCGAACTAAGAAGTGGGAGCAATAACTTCAGCTTTGAGAAGTATGAGGACTTGGTGACGCCGGTTGTGTCCTCGTTATTCGCCGAAGCTGAAAAGATATTCAAGGCGTATCGCGATGATCGAGCCTTGACAGCTTCAATCCTTGTACCGCGACGTCCTACCCGTAAGATAATGACGCTATAATCACCTGCTTTACCGTGGGTGGCGTATACATCGCGCACTTTGCGATGTGTGCGGCTTATTAACAGACCGGCAGATCAAGTTTTATGGGCGCGCCTCTCTTCATCGCACATGGCCAACTGCGCCCTGTATACGCCACCCCCGCATGTCCCTCGCCCCTTGACTCTCAGCTTTTAGATTCGTCGTGGACTTCGATGGCATTGATGAGGGGATAATTCACAATAGGGCTGAAGCGAAGCATGATCTTGCCCTGCGCATCCGGCTCAATGCCATGGAATGTTTTGACCACGGGCCGTCGGATGCCTCCCGCCTCTTTGAAAATGTCAAAATTCTGCAGGAGCGTTTTACCATTGCAATAGACGTCGAATACGCGCGAGCCTATGCCCCCTCCCCCTCCGGTCGGCGTTTCCAGCCCAAAGTATTGCTCGCAAAAATGAAGCGTGACCACGTATTTCCCGGGCGCCGCTGGAATCGCATAGGTAAAATTGCCGAATCGTTCCCCGCCATAGAGGCCAGGGTCCGGGACGCCCATGACGGGGGTCCGCCGCCTCACCATGCGGCCGCCTGTGAAAAAGCGGTCTGGCCCCCAAAGGTGGCTTTGAGGGTCTGTATATGTCGTATCCTGCGCCACAATCCTGACTGGAAGCTGCCTTCCGGGAATACTAGGAACGACACGAATGGCGTTGACTAGGGGGGCATCATTCTGGCGAATAAATGCGATATGCAGGTAACCGTCGGGCGCCGGGTGAATATCCTTGAAAACGCGCTCGTCGGCGGTAAAATTCGCTCCGGCGTCCGAAATGATATCGAAATCATTCAACAGCAGGCGGCCATTTACTTTAACCTGGAACATGCGGCTGGCATCGCCGCCGCCGGCATTCGTCCCCGGACCAAAAAGCGTCTCAACAAAGTAGAGCCATAGCTCGTAATCGCCTGGTTTGAGCGGGATGTTATAGGAAAAATCGCCCATCCGGTAGGTCTCGAATAGCGTTGGGTCGCTTGCCCCCAGGATCACCGGACCGCTGTTGACGCCGGCAGAACCGAATTCAAAGTAGCGGTCTCCAAGCCATAAATTACCCATGCGATCGATGTAACTCTTTCTGAAATATCCAGCAAGGATACCAACTCCCCGCAGCGCGCCGGGGGCTACCTGCGTGGGGGTTGCTGGAGCCGTAGACGCCGTTGTCGGGACTGCTGTGCGGAGGGCGATGCGAGGGATAGCAAAAATGAGGATCAGCGTAACCCCCACCGCTATAGCCAGCCCTCCGAATATAGCGACCCACAGCCTGCGGTCCTGCCGGACGGAGATCATTCCGGTGTTAAAGGGGATGTCTAGTTTTTTTAGGCGGGTGAATTGCGGAATGTAGCTGCCAGGCTGAAGCGAGATCGAAATCTTATGATCCGCGCCTGTAGTTTCGTAATACTTCCTCAGCTTTTCGCGGAGACGGTGCGCCTCAACCCTTACAATGGCGTTCGACGAGGGGTCGAAATTTTGGGGCCGGCCTAGCGCCTCAACCCCCAGGCTATATTCCTTGATCGATTCGAGCTCGCCGCGCCAATATCTGTCGCAAACGTAGCGCAGCAGCTTGGCCAGGTTAGGCGCCTTGGAAAAAATACCTGAGGCTAAAAGGGTCTCAAGCTCGGCCTTCTCGGTTTCCTCCCTGATTTCAACATCGCCCATTTTGAAGCGCCCCCTTGCGCCAAAACCATGCGAACGAAGAATCGCCGGACGCCACGCTTTTGTGTGGCGCCATTATAGCTCGTTTTTGGGCGTTAACGCTATGTATTAACAATGCTTTGAATCACTAAGATACGGTTGATAACGGTTAATTAGCTTGATTTACCTTGACGCTCATTTGCCGCAATGCTACACGTCATGCCCGTTAGTTCACTAGTGTGTTGGTACGAATCAAAGCCTCATTAGCAAGTGACGTCCGAATTTTGTGTCCCGGCCTCTGGCCGCCCGAATCGCGACGCTTAAAGTGTGCCACTAGAAGGGGGGCACTACTTTGTAGATGCCATTCAGATGTGCACCGCAAAAGACAGTAAAAAATCTTTAGTCAGGGGAGGCAGCCAATGAAAGGAATAGCATTTTGGGGAACAAGTAGGCGATCGATATGTTCACTTACCAAAACAGCACCCATCATAGCGGCTCTACTGTTTGCAGTATATGGGTTTTACCAGCCCGCAGCTTTTGGACAAATTGCCACCGGCTCGCTGAGCGGCACCGTGGTGGACACAACGGGTGGGGTGATCCCGAACGCGAAGATCGTGCTGACGAATCAGGCTACAAAAATTCAGTATTCAACCACGTCTAATGGAAGGGGCTTCTTCAATTTCCCCACGCTTCAGCCTTCGACTTACAATCTTGAGATTTCAGCGCAAGGTTTCAAGAAATGGACTCAGCAAGGCATTGACCTTCATACGGGTGAAAGCCGGACGGTACCCAATATCGCCTTGCAGGTAGGCGTCGCCACGCAGACGGTGCAGGTGAACGCAAATGCGGCAGCAGCCCCGCTCGATACGCCTGAGTCCAGCACGACGATTGATCAGCACATGGTCAGCCAACTGGCGATCCAGGGCCGCGACGCGGCGGAATTGCTCAAGATCATGCCCGGCATGGCCATTGTAAGCGGCAGCTTAGCCAACAACGAATGGAGCAGCCTCACCACCTCTAGCAACAGCGGGCCGATCGGCAGCTTTTCCGCCAACGGGACGCAAACTTATGGTGGAATGCAGCTAACACTGGACGGCGGCGTGATCCTTGACACCGGCAACCAGGGAACACAGATCGCCAATATTAATCAGGACCAGACGCAGGAATTCACTCTGCGCAGCTCCGATTTTGACGCGCAGTACGCGCAGGGTCCGGTGGTGGCCAATGCGGTGAGCAAGAGCGGCTCATCGCAGCTTCACGGCGAAGCTTACATTTACGGCCGCAACGGCAGCCTGAATGCTGAAGATTCTTTCTTTAAAAATCAGGGCCAAGTGAAACCCATCGACCGCTATTGGTACCCAGGCGGTGAAATCGGCGGACCGGTTGAATTGCCGTTTACCAAGTGGAATCGCGACAACAAAAAGCTCTTCTTCTTTGGCGCCTTTGAATATATGGACCAGCATCCGGCGGGCAGCCTGGACAGCGTGTTTGTGCCCACCGCGGCGGAGCGGCAAGGGGACTTTACCGCGGCGGAACTCGCCCCGCAATCCAATACAGGTTGGCAGACCGCGTCGGTTCCGTGCAGTAATACCACGGCTGGGAGTTATGTCAATTTCTGCGGAACACCAACGGGAGCGCAAATTGTGAATGGGCAGATCCCGCAGACCATGCTCGATCCTAACGGGGTCAAGTACGCTGCCCTTTTCCCGATGCCCAACGTCGATCCCACAGCCCACAACGGATATAACTATCAATTTGTGAATAATCCGCCGGTAAATCGCTATGAGATTCGAGGGCGCGGCGATTATGCGGCCACTGCCAACACACGCATGTACGTCTCCTACGACCGGCAACACGAAATCGATGACTTTATCCAGGCGAATCCTTGGTGGCAGCCTGCCGGGACGATTCCTTATCCTTCGCCTATGACGGCCATCCAGATCAGCCAACTGTGGTCGGCAAGCGTAACCCACGTCTTTGGCCCCACGCTCACCAACGAAGCCACTTTCAACTATACGTCGTTCATCAATCCGCTGCGCCCCTCTAATCCGAGTGCCGTGACCCCGTCAGCGGTTGGACTGAATTTGCAACTTCCTTATGGGACCGCCGGCGCGGCGGCCGCCATCCCGAATATTTACTCATATCAAACTTGGGGCAATGGTTCGATGCCCATGATTTTCGCAATGGGCCTTCCCTCCGGTTTTGATAACGGGGCTTTCGGCGCTCTCAAGCGCGTGCCGTCGCTTTCGGACGACTTGGCGTGGGTGAAGGGCACCCACACCATGAAGTTCGGCTTCTACTACGAGCGCGCCGGCAATGAGCAGACAGACGCCGCATGGCGTGGCAATCAAGCGTTCCCGCAAGGGTCGTTTGAGTTCGAGAACTACGCTTATTATTCCACCGGCAATCCGATGGCTGACCTGTTACTTGGCCACGCGGCAAGCTTTAACCAGTATAGCGATGCGCCTACGCACGACATGTGGTACAACGAAGTGGCGCTCTACGGCCAGGATCAGTGGAAGGTGACGCGGAAGCTGACGCTCGATTACGGCGTGCGTTTTGACCACATGGGCCAGTGGTATCCAAGCAGCGGCCCCGGCAACATGGTGTGGGACCCGGCGCTGTGCGCGGCCCCGGCGGCGGGAACGGTGCTAAAGTGTTCCGGATCGAACTTGCCAGGCTTCACTTGGCACGGCATCAACAGCAGCATTCCCATGTCGGGATTGCCCACAAAGTTCATTTCCCCTGACCCGCGTGTGGGTGCCGCTTACGATTTGTTTGGAAATGGGCACACCGTGCTACGCGGCGGCTTCGGCCTCTACCGTTACCAGCTTGCGTATAACGACTCCTCAGCGGGACTTGACGGGCCGCTGGGCATTCAGACCTTCTCTACGTCCTGCCATCTCTCGTCGTGGGCGCAAATCTCATCCGCTGCTTGTTTGCCTGCCACGCAGAACGGCGCGTTGCCCGCCTCGAATCAAAACCTGGGCGAGAGCGCCATGGCTTATAACGACAATCGCGTGCCCTACACGGAAGATTGGGATTTCCTCATCGACCAGCGCGGACCGCTCAACTCGATGTTCGAATTCGAGTACACCGGCAACCGTAGCCGCAACGAGCTAATCTCGACCGATCTTTCGAATCCGAATGTGACGCCTCTTGGATCTTTCTTCCAGCCGGACCCGATTACGGGTCTGACTTACTGTCAGCCACCGTATTTCACGCCTGCTGGTTGTACACCGGGCGGCGTTTCCAATGCCAACGATTACCGCCCATATAATTACGGTGGAATCCAAATCATCACCCACGGCAGCTACGCCAACTATAACGCCTTGCAACTCTCGTGGCAGAAGCAGTCCGGCCCGCTGACAGTAATGATGAACTATACCTGGAGCAAGGTGATGGGCATCCGGGATGGCGAAACCGACAATGGCAACGGCAACGGATCATTGATCGATCCGTATAACCTGAACGCCAATTACGGCGTTCTGGCCTACGATCGCACGCAAATCTTCAATGCAGCCTACGTCTACAACCTACCGAGTCCCATTCACGCCAGTAAGTTATTGGGCGGCATGATCAACGGCTGGGAGGTTTCTGGCGTGACGCAATTCCAGACCGGGCCCCCGATCCAACCGCTGACGAACGGAACCCTAAACATCTCCTTACCAGGCAGCGAGAGCACCTATAACCTGCTAGGCACAAGCGCAGGAACGCTGACAGCGGTTCTGACCTGCAACCCAGCCTATACTACCCGGCCGGGCCAGTATTTCAACCCAGCCTGCTTCGCGCCGCCGACGACGATGGGCAGCTATGGGACCATCGTGTGGCCCGATATCACCGGCCCAGGGTACTTTGACAGCGACCTGGGCCTTTACAAGAACTTTAAGATGGGCGAGAGTAAGTCGCTTCAGTTCCGCGTGGAAGCGTTCAACTTCATCAATCACCCGAACGCTGACTTTACGCTGAATGGCAGCGATCTCAACCTGAGCTTCATCAACTCAAGCGGAGGCTTGAGCATGACCAATACCAACAAAAACACCACCGGCTCGCCGCTCTACACCACCGGGCGGCGCGTGGTAGAGTTCAGCTTGAAGTTCATGTTCTGAGTGTTTTCCCCCAACCAACCGGCAAAGGGGATGGCGCAAGCCATCCCCTTTTTTTGTTGTAGCGCAGGGTTGCTTTGTAACCCTGCGGTCTTTTTTGGTAAGCGAGGGAAATGCCGCAGCGTTAAAATATGAACGCTGCGCTACAATCCGTATCTATGGCCTTCCACAAACATCGGCCTACGCGGCGCGAAATGCTGGCGCTGGTGGGCGGTTCACTATTATTACCCTATCCGCGCGGCCTTTTTTCACCTCAACCCCAATCCAAAGTCGCAGAGCTAAACAACAAATCACCCATTCGCTTTTCGCTGGCGAAGATTCCCTTTCAACTAGAAACCGATGAAACACCCACACGTCATGCCCCGGCGACAATGGCGGGCGGCGTGGCGGTTTTTGACTATAACAACGACGGGCGGCCCGACATCTTCTTCACCAATGGCGCGAATATTCAGACGCTCAAGAAGGACGCGCCGAAATATTCCAACCGCCTTTTCCGCAACGACGGCCACGGAGTCTTCACCGACGTTACCGCGCGCGCTGGTTTGGCTGGCTCGGGGTATGACATGGGCGCGGCCGTGGGCGACTATGACAACGACGGTAATCCTGACCTTTTCGTGGCAGGGGTGCATCACAACACGCTCTACCACAATAATGGTGACGGGACTTTCACAGACGTCACGGCGAAGGCAGGCCTCGGGCAGTGGAACGATCCCGAGTTCGGCCCGCTTTGGTCTATCACCGGAGCGTGGGTGGACGTGAACAGTGACGGGCTGCTCGACCTGTTCGTCGTGAACTACCTGCAATGGGACTATGCCAAAGAGCCGCTTTGCGGGGTGGGCAAGACGTTCGATTATTGCAATCCGAGCTTCTATAAAGGCCTGCCATGCCAGTTGTTCCTCAATAAAGGCGACGGGATGTTTGAAGATGTTTCGGCCGCGTGGGGCCTGCGCTCCCACGTAGGCAAAGGCATGGGCGCGAGCATGGCTGACTACGACCTCGACGGAAGGCCGGACATTTTCGTCACCAATGACACTTACTACAACTTTTTATTCCACAACATTGGAAAAAGCTTCGAGGAGGTGGGCCTGCAGGAGGGCGTGGCCCTGGTGACAGACGGCGAATTTATTTCCGGGATGGGACTCGATTTCCGCGACATCAATAACGACGGCTATCCTGACATTGCCTTTGTGGCGTTAAATAACCAGACGTTCCCCATCTTTCGCAATGACCGCGGGAGCGGGTTTGAAGAGATCACCGATCAAAGTGGCATGAGAGAACTAAGTTTCCACATGAGCGGTTACGGGGCAGGGCTCTTCGACTTCGACAATGATGGTTGGAAAGACCTGTTTGTGACGCGCGGGCACGTGGAATCGCTGCCCAAGCCGGACGCTGAGATCGATCAATACAACACCGTGTTTCGCAACACAGGCGCGAGCGGAAAGTGGCAGGCGTTGACCGGAGAGGCGGGCTTCAATGCGTCCCCACCCGCGCGCCACCGCGGCTGCGCCTTTGGCGACCTTGACGGTGATGGCCGGGTGGACGTTGTGGCCACGGCTATCGGAAGGCCCGCGGAAATCTGGATGAATCGTAGCCCTGGAGGGGGAAACTGGCTGGACGTGGCGCTCGTGGGCACGAAGAGTAACCGCGATGGAATTGGCGCCGTAGTGAAAATCGTGACCAAGGCGGGCGCGCAGTACAATCACATGACCACGAGTTGTGGTTATGCCTCGTCGAGTCACGGGCCGGTGCACTTTGGGCTAGGGGACGAAGCGGTGGCGGAGCAGATGGAAATCCGCTGGCCATCGGGTGCGGCGCAAACGCTGCGCAACGTGCGCGGCGGGCGAACCATTACTGTTAAGGAGCGCCAGGGGTGATGATGCGCGACTGCGTTCCGCGCTGCTGCTGTTCGGCTTTGATGCGGTCAACAATCGCCTTTTCCCGCGCGCCGTCATCGGGCCTTTTCAACCTGTAATAAATCGCCGTGAGCTCGACATGCGGTTCAAGCCAGCCGGGGTTTTCTTGTTCTGCCTTTTCGAGGTCGCCTGCCGCCGCGTCAAGCTTGCCTTGAGCGCGTTCGACGCGGCCCATCTCATAGTGCGCGGGCGCGGACGCGGGTTGCATTTCCAGCGCGCGAACGAGGTGCTCGCGCGCGGCGTCAAGCTGGCGCTCGGTGTAGAGCACCGCGCCAAGCTGCAACTCCGCCTCAAAATCATTCGGATTTGCCTTAAGCGCCTTTTGGTAGGAAGCCGCCGCGCCTTTCTGGTCCCCAAAATAATCGAGCACCCGGCCATTGACAGTATCGACGCCGGGAAGATTTGGATCGAGGCGAATGGCTGCTTGCACGTCCCGCCGGGCTTGGTCGAATTGCTCAAGCTTCAAGTTAGTTTGCGCTGCTAATAGATAGGCTTCGGGCCGTTGCCCTTCCTGCGCCACCTTTTCCACCCTTTGCAAACCGTTGCTGGTATGGCCCGCCGCAAGCAAGGCCGATCCCAGCGCAAACTCAAGGTCAAGATTGTCAGCGTCATCCGCCTCGAACGGCGTGAGCAGCGCGATGGCTTGGGCGTCCTGGCCCAGCCGCACGTCGCAACCACCCAGAAGAATCGCAACCCGCTCATTAGTTGAGTCAGCCGCGTGCAGGGCGTTTAGCAAACCGGCGGCGCTTACAGTGTCGCCCTTTTTGAAATAGGCGATGGCAAGGTTCAGTTCGAGAGCAGGATTGCCGGGAACCTCAGTGAGCGCCGTGCGATATTCGGCAATCGCCTCGTTGAATCTGCCTAGAGCCACAAGCGCGCCGGCCAGATTAGCGTGTGCAGCGGTAAGATCGGGGCGCAGATGAATCACCTGCCTATATTTGCTCACTGCCAGCGCCTCGTCGCCGCGCCGTTGCGCTGCCAGGGCTGCATCGAAAATCTGGCGCGGGTCCGGCTGCTGGGCAAAAATCGCTCCGCAGAAGACTAATGCCATCAGCGCGCCGGCTAATCCCCGCTGGACTAAATGGAAATGGATTGAATAGGAGGATGAGCAACGGTTCATTTCGTCCCATGCGCGTATGAGAGGCAAGGCTCTCCGTCGTTGAGTTTCATGCCCGCGCGGCGGTGATTCTGCCTTTTTTCGGCGAGGTCGTAGCACAATGATTCTCAGTTTAAGCCCAAAGACTTGTTTGTTGTAGCGCGAACCTGATTCTGTCATGAGCAGGCTGCCGCCACAACAACCTCAATGACTTTTGCTTATTTGCTAGGCTTGCTGGTGGATGTACAATGTGGGTGTGAGCAGCTTCTTAAGGGGCTGCGAACAGGGTGCTGGCATGGCTCTCCAAGAAGACTGCGCGCGGTCGTGTGAGGGGTTAGGCCGCTTGGCTCAATTGCCTGCGTGTCTCATTTGCCTCCTTGTGATAAGCTTTGCCACGACGCTCCAGGCCAGCCAGGAGGTGGGACGCTATAACAAGATTCTCTTGATCCGCGGCCTCGATCATGAAGTGGCAGTGGCCAAGATCCCCTTGCCGTGGGGCAAGCACGGTATTCACATCAAGCGGAACGGTCAAGTCGACCAGGCGCAGGCGATGAAAGAGCTGCACGCCAAAGGGGAATCGGTGAAGCCCGGAATACCGGTTGAAATCACGGATATCAAGTTCAAGCCGGGCCGGATTCAGTTTGCCATTAACGGCGGCGGAAACACTGGCGAGCATTGGTATCAGCATCTTCAAATCGGCATGGGAGGGCTTCCAGACCCCATGATGTCGCGGAGCAACTCGACCACGCCTTCGAACGGGTCCTACGTCACGGTTTATCTGCCGCCGAATGATCCAAGCCCGAGTGTCGACGGAGTGAAGAAAATGCTGGCCAGCGTGCTGGATTTCTCCCGCCGCGCTCCGACCGTGCTTTATTCGCCTGCGATCCCTCCCCAGTTCAAAGAAGCGATTAAAAAACACGAAGTAGTGATTGGCATGGACCGCACCTCCGTGCTTTCCGCAAAAGGAGCGCCGGACCGCAAGGTGCGGAAGGACTTGCCCGATGGCTCCGAAGAAGAGGACTGGCTTTACGGCGACCCGCCCCACGTGTTGTTTGTCATCTTTATCAACGATTCGGTGGCCAAGACCCAGCAGTATTGAAGTGGTTTCAGAGACTATGCGATAGGAGCGCATAGCAGCGGAGCCGCCCTCAGCCCAACATGTTAAAACAGCGACCTGAAAATACATTGACTCTACTTTTCACCGCTGCCTTGGCGCTTGCGCTAGGGATTGCGGTGGTGTGCCTGTGTCCTTCTCGGGCTTTCGCGGCGGCGCGTAAAAGCCCCAGCAAAAGCGCGCCGCAGGATGTGCCCGACCAGGTTAATAACCTCATGCGGCAGCTTTATGGAGTGCAACTTATCGACGCCGGAAAAGTCCCAGCGCAGGCACAGGATCTCGTGCTCAGCTCGCTTACCGAGTGGATGACGAGCGGCGGGTTAGAAAAAGATCCTGGAAACTACCCGGTAGATGTGCGTGTGCGGATGCAGCTCGAGCAATACTTTTCCAAACTCCACTATCCAATGTTCGGGACGCCGGTGGTCTTTGCTAAGCCCTGGGGCGGGGGCGAGCTGATTGGCGCCGGATTCACACTGGGATGGTCTGATTTCGACCGCGTCAATACTTTCGCGTTATATGAAGTGAAGGATGGGGTCACGCGCCAGGTGGCGACCGGCAACTTTTTCCCTGGACCCGATATGCACTACACCGTTTTGCCGCCTTCGGCCTCAGCCGCCTTCCAAT
>DASZAA010000379.1:0-4463 GCA_035945615.1 Terriglobia bacterium | reverse complement strand
AGACGAAGAGGTGAGCGGCGCTGACAGCGAAGAGGACGGCGAAGATGAAGTCTCCCTGGAAATTACAGAGGAAGTTCATTCTGCCCCCTCCATCGCGCCCGAGGAAACTGCGGCGCCGGTTGTAACCCCCGAGGCGCCGGCCGCGCGCGCTCCAGCCAAGCCCAAGCCTGCAAAACGGGCCGCTAAGGCGCCAAAGGCCGCAAAGCCCAAGAACGCAAAGCCCAAGAAAAAGACCGCGCGCGTCTCCACCCGTGCAACGGCCGCGAAGTCAGCCAGAAAAGCGCCAAAACGCGCTGCGCCGAAAAAGAAGAAGCCCGCACCGCGCAAAAAGGCGGCTCCGGCAAAAAAGAAGACGGCGGGCAAAAAAGCGAAATCGCGCCGCCGCTAGAAAGCGCGCGGCAGATGGGGCAAAGATCGAAGCGGTTCTGCGCCCCGTCTGTCTGCGGCAGGGACCAATTTGGGGGCAAGCAGCACACAGTCATCGGCGGCGGCGAAGGAACATGTAGACGTTCCGCGGCTGCGCGCTCAGGAATTTGTCCGCCCGATGCGCGGAGGGTCGCAACCGTGGCTGGTGCGCTGCGAAGGCGGCGGATATTACGTCGTCAAGTTCCGCGAAAATCCACAGCACGTCCGCGTGCTCGCCAACGAGATGCTTGGCGGGCTTTTGGCGCGGTTAATCCAGCTTCCCGTGGCTGATTTTGCGTTTGTCGAGGTGCCTCTCGCTCTTGCGGAGCAATTCCGAAGCGGAGCCCCCAACGGCTCGGAGATGCTGGTCGTAGAACGCCTTGATCCCGGCCCGCATTTCGGTTCTCGCTTTCCCGGCGACCCCGCTGAGACGCTCGCGGTCGAGTTCCTGCCCGATCACCTTCTTCGTCAGGTTCGCAACTTGCGCGAGGCCTTCCTGGGCGCGCTCGCCTTCGATAAGTGGACTTGCAACTGCGACGGCCGCCAGTTGGTTTTTTACCGCCAGCCCGGCGCGCGCAGCCAGGGCTACACGGCTTGCCTGATTGATCAAGGCTTTTGTTTCAACGACGGCGATTGGAGCTTTCCCGACAGCGTGCTTCGCGGCCTGCATCCGCGCCGGCTGGTCTACGAAGGCGTGCGCGGCGCGGAATCCTTCGAACCGTTCCTCAGCCGGATCGAAAACCTGGGCGCAAGCGAGCTTGAAGCTTGCGCGCGCCGAATTCCGCCCGGCTGGTGCGACGGCGAATCCGCCGGACCCATGCGTCTGGCCGAGTCGCTTTACGCGCGACGCAGAAAATTGCGGCAGGCGCTGATTGACCTAAAGAACAGCGAGTTTAACCCATTTCCGAATTGGAAATGAAAAGCGGAAACCTCATGACCGGCGAAACGCGCTTGAAGCCATGTTCTTATTTCGTGGTTCGGTACGCGGCCAATCTGATCCGCGGCGATGACGTGAACATCGGCGTGCTGTTGCATTGCCCGGAAGAACATTATTTGGGTTGCCTTTTCGCCGGCGATTTCCGCTGGGTTCGCCGCTACGACCCGCACGCGGACCTGGAGCTTCTGGGAGCGTTGCAGCAGGACTTTGAAGAACAGTTTGAGTTGCGCGAACCACATCCAGAGGGGTACTTGAGAGAGCTTTCTGAATCGCTTTCCAATACGCTTCAACTTGAAGGGCCGCGCGCCTGCTTATTGGAAGATCCCGCGCTCAACATTCAGGACCTTTATGCGCGCAACGTGGGCCGGGGAACGGCGGCGCTGGCCGCCGAAGACACGCGCTTGCGGGTGAAACAGCGGCTTACGGCGGCCTTCGTTCGCGCGGATATCTGGGATCTGCTCGAAAAGCGAATTCCCGGCGGACGTTGGACCCAACCAGGCGATCCCTTTACCTTTGATTACGGATATCAACACGGCGATTCGATACGGCTGATTCATGCACTTTCGCTCCGGCGCGACACTCAGCTTGCGAAGACCCTGGTCTACACGCTCGATTGCGTGCGGCGGCAAGAAGAAGCCTCGTTGACGGCTGTGGTTGAGAGGCTTCCCCGCCCCGAAGACCGCATCGCGCTTGCCACGCAGAGCATTCTCGAGGAAGCTCGTATTGCGCTCCAGCCGGTCGGGAGCGTGGACACATTCGCCGAGATGGTTCGCGCTGAACTGCGCGCGGCATGAAATACGGCGCTTTGGGGCGCGCGCTCGTGAAAATTTATGGAACTCTATCCAAACGTCTATCAGATTCAATCGCTCTATAAAGGGCGCAATCTGTTTCAATATTTTTTTAACGGTGCGCAGCGCGTGCTCCTCGATACCGGCATCGCGGAAACACCGGAAAAGACGATCTTTCCATTTCTCGACCGGCTTAAGATCGGGCCGCAAAAGATTAATCTCGCCATCACAACGCACGCCGATTTGGACCACCAGGGTGGCAACAACGCGATTAAGCAATTGGCTCCCGCTGCCTTGCTCGCCTGCGGAGAAGCCGACCGCGAGTTAGTAGAAGACCCACAGACGCTTTACGACCGGCGATACAACTTCCTCAAGAACGACCACAAAATCGGCATGGACCCATTGCCCTCTTCCGATGCGGGCAAGCCGCGCGCGATGGACCTGACATTCTCGGGCGGCGAGACCCTCCGCCTGGCAGACGATTGGCGGCTCACCGTGCTTCATGTTCCGGGCCACTCGCACGGACATCTTGCGTTTTACGACGCCCGCCAGAAAGCAGCGTTCGTAGGCGACGCGGTTCATGGCCGAGGCTGTCCCAAGGCTGCCGGCGGCATGGCGATTCCCGTCACCTACTATCAGGTGGATGTTTACCTCTCAACTTTGCGCTACTTTGAAAACCTTCCGGTGAACACTGTTTACTCGGGCCACTGGCCGGCGATGAGCGGTGAGGAGTTTCACGACTTTCTCGCCCAGTCGCGGCAAACGGTGGAAATGATCGACCGGGTGATTCTATCGGGCCTGGCAAAACACGCGGCGGGCCTTACCTTGAAGGAAATCATTGACGTGGTTGCGAGCGCAGTAGGAGAATGGCCGCAAGACAGTTGGCATCTTGCCATGTTTCCGGTGAAAGGTCATCTGGACCGTCTTCAGGAAGCTCGAAAAATCCGCATTCAGCATGGCTCGCATCCTATCCGGTGGGAGCGGAAGGCTTAAATAAGATCGTGCTGCTAAGTTTGCTATTAAAACTCAGCGGATTTTTCTAAGATTGGAAATTCAAATGAGAAAAGCCGCTGCTTCAGATGGATTGGCGCCAACATCTCGTCACAAGCAAATCTTTCCGTAAATTCCGGCATCCTTTACGCAACTTGCCTCATCTATGATTGTGAGGGAGGAGGAGCGATGCCACAAACCAGGCTATTACATCTTGCACGGGAACTTGAAAGGCTAAGCTCGGAAGAATGTTTTTTTTATCAGCAGACGCCGGCATCGGGCCTGCAGCAGTTTCTTAATACACAGCGGGAGCTGCTGACCACCGCCGATAAGCTACAGCGCGAATTGGCGGGCGAAATTAGCTATAACCCGGCGCGCCTGATGGATATGGAATATCCCTTTGACGAGGAGCTCGAGACGATTTCGGGCCTGATGGCGGGAGTGGAAGAAATCAAGCACTCGGCGGTTGATTCCATCGATGAGCTTCCGGCGAAAACGGAGTTGCTCTCGAGAAGCTTGCGCGGGCATCTTACTGTTGTGTCGAGCGTGGCGTAGGCCGCGGGCACTGGACTTGACAACGTCCAATCATTTGAGGTGGAGCATGGCATGAAGAGAAAGCGACTCAATTCATGCCATGTTAGTTCAATTCAAACTGGGCATCAGAATGTTTTTCACTTTCCCGCCGCCAGCCATCTCTTCAAAGCAAACTTTCCAGTTGCGCAGCGGCTCGATGCGTCCGATGAGCGGCGTGGGGTCAAGCTGGCCGGCGGCGAGAAGTGCAATCACCTTTTCCCACATGGGATAGTTATGGCTGAAACTGCCTTGAATGCGCGCTGCCTTTTTCACCAGCGGATCAAGCGAGAAATCGAGCGGTTGCGGACCCCAGCCTACTTTAGTGATCTGGCCTTGCGGCCGAACCGCAGTGAGCGCCAATTGCAGGGCGGATGAATGGCCTGACGCATCGATCACCACGTCTACCCCAAGCCCGTCGCCCTGGGCTAGGATTTGCGCGGTTGTCTCAGCGCCGCTTCCTTCAAGCGCGCAGTCGGCGCCGAGTGAGAGCGCAAGTTCAAGCCTCGGTTTATCGGCCTTAAGACCCGCAATGCCCGCCCATCCAGCTCCCGACAACTTAGCCAAAAGAAGACAAAGGAGACCCACAGTTCCCGGCCCTAGGATGAGCACGGAGTCACCTGGATGAATCGTCGTCTTCACGCACGTCGCATTGTACGCCACACAAGTGGGTTCGGTGAGCGCGGCCTTTTCAAAACTCACGCTACTGGGAAGATGGTGCAGGCAGCGCGCCGGAACTGTGACGAACTCCGCCATGCCGCCGTTGAGTCCGT
>DASZAA010000378.1:0-7241 GCA_035945615.1 Terriglobia bacterium | reverse complement strand
GACGGGTCTGAGGTTTACATAGAGACCCATGCGCTTGCGAATCTGCAACAGGCCTTGCTCGGGACGAAGCTCGGGCCGCTTGGTGTCCCATTGCGGACCGCCTACCGCGCCCAGCAAAATCGCCTGTGAATTGTTGCAGATCGCCACCGTTTCGGCCGGCAAAGGGCTGGCCGTGGCGTCGATTGCACTACCCCCAATCAGCCCAGTCTGGTAGCGGAAAAGCACGCCATTGATTGATTCGACGGCCTTAAGAACCTTTACGGCCTCGGCCACAACTTCGGGTCCGATCCCATCACCCGGCAGGAGCGCAACTCTGTAAAGTGCTTGCATAATTAAACTTAGCAACTATTCTACTCATTTGATGATAAACATGCAAACTTTTCTTTGACTTACGTTAATCCATCCAACCTTTTGCCTTACATTTGCAAGAGGATTTATAATTTTAAGCCATTTATTATCAAATAGATAATCCGTAAACCTGATTTTTATCTACAGGCCACTGCAAAGCTCAAAACCTTGTGAGGCCCAAATTATGAAACCCGCCGAACCGTAGTAGTATGAAGTGCCTCCGATGCTTCAGGATCAAGCCAATCAACTTCGCATGGCTAGTAAGATCTTTCAATGCGGCATAAGCATTGTCATTCCGAGTTGGAATGGGCGGCAATTACTAGAGAAATACCTTCCTAGTGTTATCGAGGCGGCAACGGCCTATGAAAACCTGTTTCACCAGGAGACCGAAATCATCGTCGTGGATGACGCCTGCAACGACGGAACCTGCGCCTGGCTGAGCGCGCACCATGCAAGGGTCCGCACGGTGGCGAACGAACGTAACCTCGGTTTTGCGCCCACCGTCAACCGAGGAGTGCGGATGGCGCGGCATCCGCTTGTCTACCTGCTCAACAACGACGTAGCCATTGAGCCGGGCACGCTCCCTCCTCTAACGGCGCATTTTGATAAGCCTGGCGTATTTGCGGTCGCCAGCCAGGTGTATGACTACGATACCGGCGTCCTTCGTGGTGCGGGACAAGTGGGGCAATTGCGGCGTGGCTTTCTGGGCATCCACCGGAGGTATTTTGTGGCCGATCCGGCGCAAGCGTCCGGCGCGCCGTGGCTTACCCTATTCGCCACCGGCGGCTCCGCCATGTTCGACCGTGAAAAATTGCTGGCGCTTGGGGGGGTCGATGAAACGTTTGCGCCCTTTGGCTGGGAAGACGTAGAACTTTCAATACGCGCCTGGAAGCGAGGTTTCGAGGTCCATTACGAGCCACAAAGCCGCGTTTGGCACCAATTTTCGTCTACAATTGCGCCTAAGTTTTCGCGACGCGAGGTTCGGACAATCTATGAGCGCAACCGTCTCCTGGCCCACTGGCTGCATCTTGATTCTTCAACCGAAATTGCTGCAAACGCCTTTTCCCTGGGGACAAAATTATTCGCTTCGGCCTTTGTTGGCCGCTGGGAATTGTGGTCCGCAACAACTCAGGCGTTGAAACTCGCCAACGAGATCCGGGTCAAACGACGGGAATATGCGAGTACACAGCAACGGACGCTAAGCGATGTGCTTCGTCAGATTGCCGGACAAACCTACCGCGCCGGGGCCGCGATTCTGGATGACGTATCGGCCCCAAAGGCAGAGAGGAGGAGCTGAAACAGGGTCAAGAAACTAAAAGCTAACGCCAGGCACGAGGGACACACTAGTAATTTAAGCTTGTCTCTGCTTTTACTCCACCGAATCTGCCGCCACTTCGCTCTCATCAATTCCGTACTCTTTAAGCTTACGGTAGATGGTGGTCTTGCCTATACCAAGCAGCTTAGCGGCGCGCAGACGGTCACCACCCGCGGTTTCAAGCGCGTTTACGATAGCTCGGCGCTCCAGGTCTTCCAGCGTGTGTGGCTCACCGGGCTGAGCCTCGCTTTTGATCGTGCCGAGCATCACCGGAGGCAGGTCTTTCAGTTGCAGCAGCGGTCCCGCGCCGAGCGCCATCGCGCGCTGAACACAATTTTCGAGTTCCCTCACGTTACCCGGCCATGAGTAGCTCATCATGCGGTCCATGGCTTCAGGGGCAAACCCTGCAATTCCTTCGGCGGGGCCGCCGTGCCGTTCGATAAAGTGCTGAGCCAGCGCCGGAATGTCCGCCTTCCGCTCGCGCAACGGTGGCACCATAAGGGAAACCACGTTGAGCCGGAAATAGAGGTCCTGCCGGAAGGTTCCCTTCTCCACGCCCGCTTCCAGATCGCGGTTGGTCGCGGCCAGCACCCGCGCTCGCAGCGGAACCGGTTCGTTGCTGCCGAGCGGGCGTATCTCGCGTTCTTGCAAGGCGCGCAGAAGTTTCGCTTGCAGCTCAATCGGCAACTCACCGATTTCATCCAGAAAGACCGTGCCGCCCCCCGCTGTGGCGAGCAATCCCGTGCGGGCCTGAGTCGCACCCGTAAAGGCGCCGCGCACGTGGCCGAAAAGTTCGCTCTCGATCAGGTTCGGCGTGAGCGCCCCGCAATCGACTGGAACAAACGGCTTATCTTTCATCGGGCCAAAAGTATGGACAGCCCTGGCCACCAGCTCTTTTCCCGTTCCACTCTCGCCAAGCACAAGCACCGGATGCCGCTTTCCTGAAACCTTGAGGATCATCTGGTAAACCTGCTGCATGGCCGACGAAGTACCCACGAATTCGCCGAATCCGTGCTGCGTTTTCATCTCTTCGCGCAGGAGCCGGTTTTCCTGCGCGAGTTGTTGACGCTCCACCAGGCGGCGGATTACGGTGCGAAACTTTTCGAGCTGAAAGGGCTTGGCGATATAGTCGTATGCGCCCATCTTCACCGCATCAACCGCTTCCGAAATGGTGGCGAAACCCGTCATCACCAGAACATCCACGCTCGGATGATTTTCTTTGATCGTTCGCAGCAGGTCCATGCCACTGCCGCCCGGCATGTGCACATCTGAAACCACGATGTCGACTTGCCCATCTTCGAGCACGGCAATCGCCTTTTCTGCCGAGTCTACGGCTTCTGAAGCATAGCCGAGCCCCTGCAGAAGTTCCAGGCACAACTGGCGCGAACTGGGTTCGTCGTCGACGACGAGGACTCTAACCGGCATGGGTATTTACCTAAACGTAATATAACATGAGTTAACTTTTTGACAAACGAATCACTACCAAATCCCGGCCGCTCAAACGCTTCGCCGGCTGTGAAGCAACCTCACGGAGGCCGTGTAACGCTGCCCTCCTGCATCGTAAGACGGCTCCTTGAATAGTATTTTACTAGCACGATACAAACTTACTATGTATATGTAATTAAATAGTTTATTGCTGTTAAGAGACTTGCTTGTCTTGGCGGCTAACAGTAGTCTGTGATGAGCTTAGCTCTCTAGGGGGGAAAGATGCTGAAGATCAAGTTCCTGTCCTGCTTGTTGGTTGCCGCCGCGCTCAGCTTGGGGATTGCTTCGCAGGCTTGGGCGGACATAGTTTCCTTCACCGGCATTACCGTGCCGCAATCCGTCACGTACACTCAGCCTGAACCATCTTGCAGCCTTAATGATGCTACGACTTGCAGTCTGACCGCAGTTGCCAACTACACCTTCACCGCGCCAAGTGGCGACTTCTCTATAAACATCGCCTCATCCTATTCGGAAGGGGTTATTCCCTACACAGGCGGCATCACGACCTTTCACCTCTGGTTCGATGGCGGGCTCATTGTTAATTTCCAAGATACTCCGTCAACAGCGGGGGGCTGGTTTCAAGATCCGCCCGGCTATGCAGCGCCGAGTCCCGGTGAGAACCGTTATACGAGCGGCTCATTTGTGGATCATGGACAGACGTATTACGATTGGTTTGAATTCAACTACAACTTTGGGGATGGCGACTACCCTCCGCGTATTAGTGACGTCCCGAACATTGTGATCGGCTACGCCTACGAAGCTTGCCCTAACGCTCCGATTACGATTGGCGCCACCAGCGGAGGTGCAACGTGCTCTGACCCGCTCGACCCACCCGATCCTCCTGCCTCGCTCACCCCCGAACCTAGTGCACTGCTTCTTTTAGGGACTGGGATTCTCGCCTTGTTTTACCTGGCCCGGCGAGCACCCAATAGAGCATGCAATTCGTAAAGATTATCCTGGAGCGCGCCTATTTCAATGCGGGCCAATGCATCAGCAATTTCATCCAGACAGAGTTCAGCGTGATTGAACTAGTGTTGGCTTCTATCGACACGAAGTTGTGATTAGTGCCCTTGAGATACGAATCCTTGCGCCGCGCGGTGTTTTTCCTTCATAATGGGCGCATTACATTGATTCGGGAGGATTCATGTCTGGTTCTTATAAGAAGTTGGCTTTTGCTTTGTTCGCGCTGATTCTTGCATTTGCTATCCTACCCTCGCAGCTTTCCGCCGAAGACCACGTGATTCCGCAGACGTCGCTTCACCAGGCGCTGGTCAATGCCTCCGTCGCGCGGCAGAAACAAATTGCTCAAGTGAAGAACTTTTTTGCTTCCAAGCCGGTCGCGAGCGCGCTCAAGAAAGGCGGCGTGGACCTGCGCCAGGTGCAGCAGGCGGTTCCAAATCTGAGCGACCAGGAACTTGCCCAACTAGCCACGCGCACGCAAAAGATTCAGAATGATTTTGCGGCGGGCGCGCTCTCCAACGAGCGCCTGACGTATATCGTCATCGCGATAGCAACGGCCTTGATTGTGATCTTGATCCTGAAAGCTTGACCGCGCGCGCCTATTGTAGCGGCCTCTGGCCGCCGGTTTTCAATATTAAAGACCGGCGGCCAGAGTCCGCCGCTACAACTCCATACCATGCCTAATATCCTAGCGATGGACGTGGGGGGCACGCATTTCCGCGTCGCGTTGTTTGACGATTCGGGGAAGATCGTCTCCGTCTCCAGAGGCGAAACCTTGCGTTCGGGCGGCCGCGACTGGATGCTCGGCGAACTTCGCAAGCGCGCTGAAGCTTTCCGGCGCGAGAGCGCCACCCCAATAAGATCTTGCGGGATCAGCTTCGGCGGCCCGGTTGATTTCAAACGCCAGCGCGTCACTTCCGTCCACACGCCCGGATGGGAAAACTTTCCGTTGTCCGAATGGATCGAGACCCAGTTGGGGCTTCCCTGCCGTGTGGATAACGACGCCAACGCAGGCGCGCTCGGCGAGTTCCGCTTCGGCGCGGGACGCGGGACCGAGTCTCTCATCTACATCACGCATAGCACCGGCATCGGCAGCGGGATTGTTTGCAATGGCCAATTGCATCGCGGGCGCGATAGCATGGCGGGGGAAATTGGCCATCTGCCCCTTAAAGAATCAGACTCGCGCTGCACGTGCGGTCTGAAGACGGGTTGCACGGAGGCGCTGGCTTCCGGCAGGGCCCTTGACCACATGGCGCGCGATCTTGCGGAGCGTCACCCGGATCAGGCCGCGCGGTTGCTCGAACTTTGTGGCGGCGATCCAGGGAAGGCGACAGCGCGGGAATTGGTGGAAGCCGCAAGGCAAGGCGAAGCCGCAGCAGCGGCGCTGTTTGCCAGCGCCATACGGAGCCTGGCTTTGGCGCTGATTATGGCCATTCGATTAATTGATCCCGATAAAATTATTTTCGGCGGCGGCGTGGCGCAAGCGGGTGATTTCCTGATCCAAAGTTTGAACGAAGCACTGAAAGAATGGCAGTCGAACCAGTTCCCCTATACTACCGAAATCGCATTGGCAGAGCTTGGGGACAAATCTCCCCTCTACGGCGCGGCCGCGCTTGCGCTGGAGATCATATAAGTATTTTTTGGGGGATCGCTGAAACCGCCGCAGCGTTACGCTACGAACCCTGCGCTACAAATGCGTGCAGAAACGCTCCCATACCCAGCGCCTCGCCGAGGGCGAAGAGCGTCCAGTTGAAATGCTGCGGCACGCCGCCCGCAAGCAATGTACGGAAATTCCAAGTAAAGGAAAGCACAATCAGCGCGCCTCCCAGTAAAACCACCAGCCAGTGAAGACGGTTGAGGTGCGCCGGGCGGTCCCCCCCTGCCCGCCGCAACACTAGAAAACCGGCGGCGATCATCGAGACCGAAACGATCACGGGTGCAAGCACCGGACCGGCCCACGGCACCGGAAGCAGGAAAAGTAAATCCCAGGTCAGTAGTGATGCCGGCCACCCGATAAATACTTTGAGAAATCCGTAAAAAGCGATATCCCATACACCGAAAGCCATCACGAAGGAGGCGAGAAATTCCGTGCCGCTTTGCCCGACGGAAAGCGCGACTGCCGCGAGCATCACCATCGTGGCAGCTTCCCTGCCGATCTCAATCTTGAGCGTTTTCCAGAGCGGCGGAGACTCCTTGAGGGCCGCAGGTGGGAGGATTGGGAAGAGATTCTCCGGCGGGCGCCCCGGATTGAGGCGTTTCGCCAGGGGCTGGCTTAGCTCGCGCAAATAAACTACTACCGCCGCCTCGACGTATCCGAACGAAACGCCGAAGAGCACGATGGCCAACACCGCGCGCTTTAAAGTCAATGAATGACGCATTCGCTTGACAGCGGCGCTAGACAAGCTCCTTGAGCCGCGTCTGCATGCAAAGATTCATGGCGGGCGTGACTTCCTCGAAGATGGCCAGCATGGATTCCACCAGATCGACACCGTTGAAGGATGGCATCTCCTTTTCGGTAATCGGGTAGAAGAGCTGGAAGCCGGCCCATTGATTTGCAGGGATGCGTGCAAGCTCACGCCGCAACTTGGCTGCGCCCGGCCAGTTGGACTTCGAGAAGGTGAAGGGTGCGCTCCACGCGCCGGAACGGATTCGGAAGCCCTCGCGGCACACGAGCCGCTTCAACTCACGCTCCAGTTGGCCGCCCGTCTTGAGGGCGCTGACGAGCCGGTTCCAGTCCCAATCCGCACGCAGCCTGGCCATGCCCGACCCGCGAGGCGCTTTTACATAACCGCGCTCCACCTGCAGACCGCATTGAAACTGTTTTTCTTCCGTATCGACCATCAGAAAAAACTTCGAGCAGCCGAAACTCACCTTTGAGGAAAGCGGCTTGGCTTCGCGGTTGGCGCGCGGAAGGTAGCCGATCCATTGCCAGTAAACTCCGCGCCCCCAGCGTTCGGTCACAAACGGTTCGCCGTAACGCGCTTCGAGTTCGGGCTTCAGGATGCGCGTGATGCGCTCATGATCATCAAGATTGCCCACGCGAATCCCGCGCCGGAAATCGAGAAACTCCGGGCGAAAACCAATGGCTGCTTTTGGGATGGGCATGTTCGCTTTCGCCGTCATGCACAAAGAT
>DASZAA010000377.1:0-8463 GCA_035945615.1 Terriglobia bacterium | reverse complement strand
TCCCACCGAATCTTGCAGCGGCGTCAGCACGTGAAACGTCAATCCAAATTCGTCCGGCGAAGGTCTCTCGGCCACAGGCACGCGAACCGACTTCACGTATTGCGACCGCTCGCCATACGCGATCAAGTCCTTCAACGATTTCGTTTCGGGGGCAGGAGTTTGCCCCGCCGTGGTCTGCACCGCGGCCAATGCAGCCGCCGCGGCGCCTGTCGCTAAAAATTTTCTCCGGCTCGCTTTCGTTGAATCGGTAGCCTGTTTTTTGGTGGGGCTTTTCTTCGACTCCATCAGGTCTCTCCTTACAGCGCTCTGTCACTCGCGGGTGGTGACGACATTGTACTGCATGTCGTTACCACCGCGCCCACTCAAGCTAGACTGACGGTGTCCCCAGGCCGACTGGCGCAGACCTTTCTTTTCAGGTCTGCCTCAACCGGCTTTCGCCGCCCTCATTCTTTTGATTGCCCCTCCGGCGCCTCGACCTCAAAAATCTCGCCGTAGAGGTTGCGGCGCAGACGCTCCGGTTCATAAACCGTGGCTGCAATCGACGCCAGCCCAACCAAGCGAAGCGCCGCCCCTTCTGCTCGTAGACCCCCCTAGTCAGCCTGCTGAACTTCGCGACGGCCAGAATCAGGGCGGCCACATACGCCGTGAAAAGACGGACCCAGGAAGTGGCAAGGTGGAGGGTGGTATCCAGCCAATCAGGGCGAGTCGGCAATACTGGTAGGGGCAAATCGCCGGCAGGCGAGGACGCCATAGAGAGTCTCCACAATTGAGGGCCAGGTCACTCGTGCATGCGGAGTGCACGGCACGATGACTACGAGGCGTATTGTGCACCAAGTCATCCAAAAATGGAACCGTCCGGCCGTAAGTAGCGGGGAAACGGTGCCGAGGCAACGAAAGATCCGACGTTTACTGGTCCCGGGCGAATCACGCGCTACTCGGAAGTTGCTGCGGCTAGGTTGATTTTCGGTATGACGCTGCTCCGGCTCATCGAGAACCCGCGATCAACGGGCCAATGCCTAGCGACTCGGTTCCGAGAGGTCGCATCGCGCCATACAAATAGATCTGCCCCGTCTTAATGGCGGGCGAAAGCCCGTCGACCGCGATACCGTAATGTGATTTGGGGTCCGTCAGCCTTACGTCAACGGCGCCGTCGGCTCGGAAGGGCAAAATTCCCGTCACCTGCCAGCCGCCAAGCGCAGCCTGCGTGAAACGGAATGTCCCTGCTGTGGAACGGAAGGCAATCAGGGCAGGAAATGCGCCCAACGATCTCTGGAGGGTCGCTGCTGGCCCCCTGGCCGGGCGCCCTGCATCGAGGCGCACTTCCGTTTTAAGCAAAACTGGCTCCGTTTCGGGCAAAGACAAGGCCCACGATGTGTAGTAAATTGCCTCCCATTCAAATTGCGAAATACGATTTCATAATTTGACGTTTCCCCAGGCCCACGCGAATGGATCAGAAGAACCAAATCGGCCGCAGGAGCTTCTTGAAGGCGAGTGGGGCAAGCCTACCCACATCGGCATGGAGCGAGTTGCTTGCGAATCAGGCACAAGCCGCGCGCGACCGGCCTACGCATTCAGTGGCGATTCGATCTCTGAACCTCGAAGTCATCCTGGACGGCGACGACGGCGTGCCGTATGAATATCGTCTGCTGCCTTCCGGCCTTTCCATTCGGGGTGAGGACTATGGTGGAAAGATCAGTGTCACAGTCTGCCGGTGGCATCCCAGGGGTTTCGTCACTACACCCATCTCAGCGGTCTCCGTCATCGCAACCCCGCCGCGAGCAGACTTCCGTTTCAACGCGACCTATGAAGGCCAGCTTGCCGTGGCGTTTGTGATCCGGTACGCCGTCGAAGGACCGACGGTGTTTGTTTCAATGGAATCGATTGAGGAGAAACCGGGATACGAGTTGATCGAGGTTGGAATGCCGCGCCTCGCAACAGCACACGAGTCAGACCAGGGCGCCTGGCTCGCGCACGGCGAGTACGGTGGAAGTCTTGTGAGTCTGAATCAGGCGACGGCCGGCCAGTTACGTCCGAACACGTTCTGGGGCAAAGTTCTTGCTACGCCGGTTGTCATGATTGGGACCGATCGTGTGATCTCGGTGCTTGAAGTGACGTCGTACCTGGACGGCGCCGAGCTGGCCGTGGCCGGAGTACCAGGCTCCCGCCGAGCCTCGCTCGGAACCGTTAAAGCACACCGCGTAAACGGCAGTCTTTGCTATGACATAAACACCGGGAAGGGCACGCCGCGCAATTGCGGAAATGCTCGCACCCCTAACCTCCGCATAGAACAAAAGTCGGTCTGCCGCCTGGACTTCGTCACCCATCCGAGCGGCGCTCCAGTGGACTGGCTTGGCGGGGCTCGCCTAGTGCGCAGCCGAATGCCCGTCATCCCAACCCATTACTACGATGACAAGCTTGTTTACGCGGTTCACTGCGACCAGCCTCTCTGGAAAGAACCGCGCACAACGTTCGCTCAAGCGGAGAGCCTCATCGGCGCGCGATTGAGTCGTTTCGGAGGGACGGTGAGAGAACGGTGATCGGACTCAAAGGAAACTCTCTGATTGATCTCGATTGGGGAACGAAATCCTATTCCGTCACCGTCGACGGACACGAGATCGCCCACGACGGAAGCACCTCGTGCCCGCTGGATGACAGCCGCGTCGCCTTCTACAGCCTCCGAGGAAAGAAGCTGTCTTTTCCGCTGCCGGAGGGTTGGAACGAGAAACAAATGGCTGCCTTTGTTCTCGACGTGCATAAACCGGAGCCAATCGAGGTGGCTGTGAAAGGTGGGGGTATTGCTGTCACTGTACCTCTGCGCCAGCCCGTGATCGCTTTTCGAGATGGAATCACAGCTAAAGAAAGGCTGTTCCGGCCGGCGTGAGCGCGGCCGGCGGTACGAGTTGACCCCGGAGTTTTTCGTTCTGAGTTGTGTTGAAAAACACAAGATGGTCAGCCATGAAAGGTTCAAACACACCATTTCTTTCAAGACGCCGTTGGCTGGGGCTGGCCGCTCCTATCCTCGCGGCCTCGCTGGATTCGTGCGGATCGAATGAAGGCGGCCTGGCGGCACAACGCATTCGGCCGGTCACTCCTTCGGAAACGCTCGCAACGCGAGTTTACAACATTCGTGACTTTGGGGCCGTTGGCGACGGTAAGACGCTCGACAGGGCTGCCGTCCAGGCCTCGATCGACACGTGCAGCAAGGACCGTGGTGGGACCGTCCTCGTTCCAGCAGGTATGTTTGTGATTGGAACGGTCGAACTCAAGAGCAACGTGACGCTGCACATCGCGCCACAGGGGACGCTGCTCGGCAGCGCGGACGGCAAGCAATATCACGCGGCTGCCGCCATTCCTCTCGAAGGTGACACGACCCTGCGAGATGGGAACGTCGGGCTGATCTTTGCCGTCAACGCAAACAATGTCACAGTCGAAGGCCCCGGAACCATCGACGGACAGGGCGCGCAATTCCGCAGTTCGCCTACGGCATCGGAACTCGGCGCCGCACCGGCGATGCTCCTCGCTGTTTCGGGCGCGAGATCATGGTCAGTGTGGTCTGGGATGACCGAGCAGTCCAAAAATCCTCACGCCGTTGGTGGTTCCAACACGGACCATTCCATCAGTAATGTAGGAGAAAAGCTGATCCCGCTCATTCCGGCGCCTACTTTGGTGGCGAAATCAGACCGTACACATCCACTTCCCCTTTTGCCCCAATGTAGACACGGCCATTGGCCACCATGGGCATGTTGAAGCGAAGTCCGATCCCGGCACGGTCGCGGGCGCTATCTTGCTCGCTGTTATAAAGCTCATGCCCGACGTTTAATGCGTCGTACGCATAAAGCACCGCAGGCCGCCTATCGGGTTCATTCCAGTGTTTCGAAGTAAGCAGCCACAGAATGCCGTTGCGTGGTCCATCAGAAGAAACGGTAGGTATGCCCGCCCGGTCGTCAAATTTCTCTTCGCTCTGGGCCACCAACTTTAATCCTTCACGAGTCACGAGGAACTCCTTGAGGAAGTCGTCCTCCGCGGCGACAAACAAGTGGCCGTTCCAATAGGCTGGCGCTCCGAGCAGATTGCCTCCGAGCGTAGCAGTCCAAACCGCCTGACTGTCATTGCCGGCGTGAAAACCGCCCATCTTGTCGCGGTCAATGATGTAGAGTGTCGAGCCCTTACCAGCAATGGCCACCAAGTGTGGGTGGGCGCCTGAAGGCCCGGGAAACAGCACAGGCCCGCCGGAGCCAAGGTCAAGATCCTCAGCGTCTAATTCCGCTTGATTATAGGGAGTGAAAGAGTCGCGAACTTGAAGGCTGTCCCCACTCAACGCCACTTTCAAAATGGTGTCGCCATAGTTGTGCCCTCCCCTTGCGGCGTCAAATCTGCCGTTTCCTGTGGCGGCATAGACGTTGCCCTCACTGTCTGCGGCAGGCCCAGTATCGCCAGCCCAGAATCCGCCATCACTCGCATCCGGTGTGGCGTCAAAAGCAGCTAACTGCTTGAGCGAATGTGAGTCATAGGCCATCATCCAGCCGTGATAAGATCCCACGTCGCACGAGGAAGCCCATGTCAAATAAACCGTTCCAGCGGCCAGCAGTAGAGCCGCGCGCGGATTCTCACTAAGAGGATCGAATCGCACCTGTCCCGAGGAACTGCCGGCGCCGCGCCCGCGGGAGGTTGCCTGAATCTCTACCGGCCCACCAAATTTCTCAACGCCGGTGGTGACGGCGAGTGCGTGGAGGCGCTGGACGAATCGGCGGGTAGGTCCGGAACCTTCCAGGGTTCGCGCGAGGACATAGAGCGTCCCGGAAGAATAATCGATGACAGGGGTCGAGGTGATTCCCACTTCCGGGTCGATGAACCCGCACTCCACATCAGGCGCCGGGACCGGACGCGCATCAACTCTTGGGTTCAGGAGGCTCACCTTCCACAAGGATT
Organism: Terriglobia bacterium; assembly: GCA_035945615.1. Taxonomy (GTDB): domain Bacteria; phylum Acidobacteriota; class Terriglobia; order UBA7540; family UBA7540; genus RH2-MAG17b. The sequence continues at coordinate 3,534 of DASZAA010000377.1, read as the reverse complement.
CAGCCTGGTGGCCGTCGGCATCGAAGGCGTAAATACTGTCGTGCTCGGTGGCGACAAATACGACGTTGTGTCTGCCCTTGCCCGGAATATCGAGTCCGGGAACATAAAGCGGCTGGGCGTATACGGCGCCGTCAACATGGAATGTGAAGAGTTTCCCGAACTGACGCGCATTTACGTTTTGCGGACTGAGGATTGTTTCGCGCAGGTCTGATCCCGTGCGGGCGTTGTTATACTGCGAGGTCAGCACCTGAGCATGGACGGTTAGGGATAGGAGAGATGCCAGAAGAAAAACAAAAACGGGAACGAGCCGTTTCCTGCTCTCCGGCTCGAAACAACAAGCCCTATTGGCCTGCTCGTCTGAAGCCAATCGAAAGAACTGTGTCAGATTTGCCATTGCCGGGAAGCTTTTCCGTTTGCTGAGCTTCATGGTCATCCTTCCCACGCGTGCAGATTGCATCGAATGAAAGCATCGATACCAAAACCTTCGGATTCTCTCTCACCAATCTTGGGGCCGACGGTCTGAACGGGCGTCTGACAGGATCGCACCGCCTCACCATCCAAGTGCACGGTGCAAGCGCCACACAGCCCCATGCCGCAGCCGAACTTTGTGCCGGTCAGGCCTAGTGTATCCCGCAGAACCCAAACCAGCGGAGTTCCGGGCTGGACGTCGGTAGTGCGCCGTGCGCCGCTCGCCGTTCACAATTAGCGTAAAGAGAGCCATTGCGAGCCTCCTCTAAAAGAGTTGCCGCCAACAATCATGGCCATCCTAACCGCGGCGGCCGCACGTCGTCAATAGACTATTCCTTAACGTCGCATGAAACACATCTGACCGGCTAAGTCACGTGTTTGCATGTAATTGCACGACCATCTGACGCGACGCATCTCTTCGCTCGGAATACCTGCCGTGTTATACTCCGCAACAACAAATGGAGAACGGGAATAATTCGAGTCCAGTCGTCCGGTTCGGGGTGTTCGAAGCTGACCTGCGCACAGGAGAACTGCGTGAACGAGGACAAAAGGTCAGACTGCAAGAAAAGCCTTTTCAGACCCTGGCGCTCCTGGTTGAGAAAGCTGGAAATGTAGTGACCCGCGAAGAGTTGCGCGAGCGTCTCTGGCCGGCTGATACATTCGTCGAATTCGACGCTAACCTCAATACCGCCATTAAGCGTCTGAGGGAGGCTTTGGGTGATTCCGCCGAGCGTCCACGCTATATTGAAACCCTTCCGAAGCGCGGCTACCGCTTCATCGTTCCGGTGACAAAGCCGAATGGCGTCGAGGCGACGGCTTCGGGACCGCCGTATATCCAGCCTGCGCTTTCTCAGGAAAGATTGCCGTTCTATCGCAGGATTCGGGCGCTTGTCATTGCCGGGATCCTCGTTGCGGTCCTTGGTGTTGGAGTCTGGGTATTCTTGAAACGTGTGCCCACGACGACTGCTGGCCGCCCGATGTTAGCGGTCCTTCCTTTCCGAAACCTCAGCGGGAACCCTGCTGAGGATTACGTGAGCGACGGAATGACCGAGGAGATGATTACCCAACTTGGACGCATGTATCCCCAAGGACTTGGCGTGATTGCCCGGACTTCTGTGATGAAGTACAAAAATACGGACGAGGATACCCGGCAGATCGGCGGGGAATTGAATGTGGATTTTGTGCTTGAGGGAAGCGTGCGAGAAGACGCGAAACAAGTCTTCATAACCGCGCAACTCATCCAGGTTCGAAACCGGACGGATTTATGGTCTGAAACCTACGAGAGACCCTTGAGGGATATCTTCGCGATTCAGCGTGATGTGGCGCGCCGCGTGGCCGAGTCGCTGGCCCTAAGGCTTCTGCCTGAAACAGAGAGCGCGCTTGCGCGAGCCGAGACTGTGAATACGGACGCGTACGAGGCGTACCTCAAAGGGCGTTTCGCCTGGGATCAAAGCACGCTCGACGGCTTTCGTCGCGCACTGGGCACCTTTGACGAGGCCATTCGCCTCGATCCGAATTACGCGCTGGCCTATGACGGCGTCGCGCGGACGAATCTCTCGCTCATCGATTATCGCTTCATATCGCTTGGCGACGGCAACGAGCGGGCCACGCAGGCCGTGGAGAAAGCGATTGCACTCGACCCTTCAATTCCCGAGTCTTACGTTTTGCGCGCGGCCATCTTAGCTCGAAGTAATCCCAAGCAGCCTGGCATAGAAGATGCCTACCGGCGCGCTCTGGCCTTGAATCCCAGCGATGCCGAAGCTCACGAGCAATATGGATTATTTCTACGTGACGCCGGACGGTTTAACGACGCCTTGCGACAGATGCATGAGGCTGTGATACTCAATCCCCTGTCTCCGAGAGAACACATGCTGGCCGGCTGGGTGATGCTTGATGCCGGCCGCGACGGGGAAGCCTCCAGCGAGTTTCAAAAGGCGCTCGACATTGTGCCGGATTATCCCCCGGGTCTCTACTTCATGGCCCTCGTCAAAGAGCGGCGCAATCAATGGACTGATGCTGTGGCGCTGCTTGAAAAGTCCGTGGGAAGTTCGGGCCGGACGCCCAAATACCTGCACGCCTTGGGCATGGCATACGCAAAAATCGGCAGGCGGGAGCAAGCCTTAAAAATACTCGATGAATTGCGGGGTCAAGCAAAGGGCGGTTATGTAGAACCCGGTTTCATCACATCACTAGAAGCACAACTTGGGGCCGTAGAGCCTTCGCAAAACGCGACAGGCCAATGAGTTCATCGCCGCCGAGCTTGCCAAAATCGACCAGACCAAGAGCGTGCTCATCACCGGACAAGGCGTGAGCAGGCTGGTCCTGACGCAGGTGGTGAATCTTTTCAGCCCTAAAACGCTTGCGGTGACGGATATTAAGGACCGTAATCTTTCTCTGGCCAAGAACTACGGCACGACACATGCTTACCGCATCCCAACAGCCGAAACGCCGACAATGGCCGTGCTCGGGCGGGATTTTCCAGATAGGTTTGATGTGGTCATCCCCTGCCTTCTTGAGGGCGACGGCGTGGCAGATGCAATCGACTGCGCCGCTTTCGGCGGCCGGATCATCCTATATGAATGTATCGGTGTCTGTGACAAGCCAATCGATTTTTTCCAAATCCACCGCAAACGGCTGGACCTCTATTTGACCGAGCCAAAACGCGACATCGACATGCGGCGGTTTTTCGATGAGGGCGTGCGCATGGCTCTCGACGGACTGGTCAACACCGGCGAAATCGTCACCCACAAGATTCCCTTGGGCCGCATTCAGGAGGCCTTCGCCCTGCGGGACGATCCTTTGAGCGGCGCCATCCACGTCCTCATCGACTGCGAGAAATAACATGAAGATCAGGCTATCCCTTCTGCTCGTTTTCGTTCTTTCGGGTTGGCCCGTAACCGCTGCTCCGGCCCGCTTCATCGACTGGGCCAGCCTCCGCAATCCCGTGCTTGCTTATCCTCACTGGTCGATTAAGGATGCCGCCATGGCCTACCGCGACGGCGTCTTCTACATCTTCTTTTCGGCGTTCTACGAAGATCACGGCCGCGTTCGCAGCCACGTGGCCGA
>DASZAA010000376.1:0-9173 GCA_035945615.1 Terriglobia bacterium | reverse complement strand
CGGCGCGGGCCTGGGCATTTCGCTCATCAGCCGCGCCTACGTTCAGACCGAAGTGTCCGCGGGCTTGTTAAAACTCATCCCTTTGGAAGGGCAAAAACTGCACCGCGAGTTGGGCCTCGTCTACCGGCGAGACCGCTACCTCTCACTTCCCGCCAAAGTCTTCATCGAAGTGGTTCGCGAGTCCACGAAGGCGCCTAGCCCAGGCTCAAACTCCTCGTCGAAGCTGCAGTTGACTCGATAGCCCGCGGGTGGACGAAGCGATCCTCCGGCGGGCGGCATGAGGGCGGGTCGCAATTTGTAAATTGTAAACCAAGGTCAGCAACTTATGGCGAAAGCGGAAAAACCGCTGATTGTGATGAAGTTTGGCGGCACGTCCGTCGGCAATGCGGAACGCATGGAGAATGTGGCCGCACTGGTGAAAGAGCACGCGGCGCGCGCCGAAGTGGTGGTGGTGGTCTCTGCGATGGGCGGCGTGACGGACATGCTGATTCGAGCCGCTTCAGGGGCAAGCCGGGGCGACAGCGAGGAATGGAAAGGCGTTCGGCAAGAGATCGCTCGACGGCACCGCGAAGTGGCGGACAAGGCCCTCTCCGCCAGTGAGCAGGCCGTCGTGTTGCCCCGGCTCGCCGGAGATGTCACGAATTTCGAAAATCTTTGCTCGGGTTTTTCGCTGGTGCGCGAGGTTACGCCGCGCGCGATGGATACGCTCTCGAGCTTGGGCGAAGTCATGTCGGCATCATTGGTGGCGGCCATCCTGCGCTCAGCCGGCTGCCCGGCCGAAGCGGTGGACGCCACCGAATTGATTGTGACCGACGACCAATTCGGCAACGCGACTCCGTTATTTGACGAGACCGGCCACAAGGCGAAGCACCGCCTCGCGCCGCTGAGGAAAAAGGGCGTTATTCCGGTTATCACGGGTTTCCGCGGGGCAACGGCGGAGAGCGTCTGCACCACGCTCGGACGGGGCGGCTCGGACTACAGCGGCACCATCCTAGGCACGGCTCTCGACGCGGACGAGGTGTGGATTTGGACAGATGTGGATGGCGTCATGACAGCTGACCCGCGCTTGGTGCCGGGGGCTACGATTATTCCCGAAATTTCTTACCGCGAAGCCATCGAGCTTTCGTTTTTTGGCGCGAAGGTGCTCCACCCGAAAACCATTCAGCCGGTGATCAAACGGAAGATCCCCGTCTGGATCAAGAACACGTTCAACCCCAAATGCCCCGGCACGCGGATTGGCCCATCCGCGGCGAACGGCAAGCCGGGCGTGAAGGCGATCACTTCGGTGAGTAAATCGCAGCTGGTTACGGTGAGCGGAACAGGCAGCCTGGCTTTCGGCCAGCTTGCGGCCAAAGCTTTTCGGGCGCTTGACCTCGAAAATGTGGATACGCTGATGGTAACCCAATCCTCAGCCGAAAACGTGCTTTGCTTCGGAGTGCGCGACGCCGACTTGAAATGCGTCAAGGCGCAGCTTGAGAGGGCGTTCGAGCTGGAGATGCTTCATGACCGCCGCGCTTCGATTGAAGTGATGCCGCACGTGGCGGTTGTCGTGTTGATCGGCGAGAATATGAAAGGAACGCCGGGCCTTGCCGGACGCGCCTTCAGCGCGCTGGGCCGCCGGGGCATCAATATTATTGCCATCGCGCAAGGCTCTTCCGAGATCAGCATTTCTTTTGCGGTGAAATCTTCCGATGTGAAAGAGTCGGTCGAAGCTGTTCACGAGGAGTTTGGACTGTAGGGTGTCAGGTGCTAGGTTTCGGGTATCAGGTATCAGGCGCCAGGAAACACCTCTGATACCACGCACAGGTCAAAAAATTAGCCACGCGCGCCACCTAGGGAATTAGAGCCCGGCGCCTTCAGACCTGACACCTGACACCCGAAACCTAGCACCTGGGACCTGGCGCCTGGCACCTAAAACCTGAATTTATGTCTCTTGCTTACTTACAATGTATCGAGGAAACATGCGGGCTACGTCAGGCGCCGAAGTCCGAGGCTTTTGAGTGCTCGGCGTGCGGCGGCTTGCTTGAGGTCAAATACGACTTTGAGCCGTTCGACGTTGAGCCTCTGCGCGAAGCTTGGCACCGGCGGCGGCTGAGCGGCGAGCCCATCGACCGCAGCGGCGTCTGGCGCTTCCGGGAGATGATCCCTTTTACGGAGCCGGGCGCGCGCATTGTTTCTCTTTCCGAAGGCTCGACGCCGCTGGTAGGTACGCGGCGCGCGGGCGCGTGGGCCGGGCCAGTTCATTTGACCATTAAGCATCAGGGGAATAACCCCACGGGATCGTTCAAAGACCTTGGCATGACGGCGTGCATCACTCGCGCCGCCGGGCGCAATGCGCGCATGGTGGCCTGCGCCTCAACTGGCAACACGTCGTCGTCGATGGCCGCATACGCCGCGCGCGCCGGAATCAAGGCGCTGCTGTTCGTGCCCTACCGCCAGATTTCCGCCGCCAAATTGGCTCAAGCGCTGGATTTCGGAGCCATGGTCGTTGAAGTGGGCGATACGTTTGACCAGGCCTTCGGATTGCTGCGCGAAATTGCGCCGGAATTCGGCCTTTATCTCGTCAATTCCGTCAACCCGTTTCGCATCGAGGGGCAAAAGACTATTGTGGCTGAGCTGCTTGAGCAGCGTGCCTGGCGGCCGCCCGATTACATCATCGTTCCTGGAGGCAACCTGGGGAACGCCTCGGCTATTGGCAAAGGCATCCGCGAGCTCGTGGAACTTGGGTTCATCGAGAAGGTGCCGCGTGTCATCGTGGTGCAGGCAGAGGGGGCGAATCCGTTTTACCGCATGGTTTCAATCGGTGCCCCAAACCTCACGCGAGTGGAGAATCCCAATACGCAGGCCACCGCCATTCGCATCGGCCACCCCGCCAACTGGAAGAAGGCCAAGCGCGTGCTCGAGTGGACGGGTGGCTTCTGCGAATCGGTCACCGATGAGGAAATCTTTGAGGCCAAGCGCATCCTTTCCGAAGACGGCGTTGGGTGCGAGCCAGCTTCGGCGGCCACGATTGCAGGCGTGCGCAAGTTGTGCCGCGCCGGGAAAATCGAGCGGCACGCCGACGTGGTGGCCGTGCTCACCGGGCATCAACTGAAGGACACCGATTACATCATGCGCCACCGCTCGGAGGGCGAGGAGAACCGCCAGCGCATGCGCGTCGAGCCTGACCTCGATGCGCTCCGGCGCGCGCTCGATGCGGTGCTGTCCGTCCCGGCATGAGAACTTTTTGTGATCGGCAGCCGTGACGAGCCGTCTTCAGGAAATCTTTCGGGGAGGAGCTAGGAATCTATAAAAAACCGTCTCGTTTATCTCGTATGTCTCAAAAATCTCAAAGCGAGGTGTTAGGCTTTTTTGTAGCGCAGACCTCCGTATTTGAGGTCTGCGGGGTTTTTGCCCATTCAAAGGCCGCAGACCGCAAAGGCGGCGGTCTGCGCTACACAGCTTGCGTTGTAGCGGCTTGTCCTCCGGACCTGTGAAAATTCGCAGAGTTTTAGAAAGCAAAACTCCGCGCTACAGCGGCTTATGAGGCAACTCAACATGATTGATTGCGGCATTGACCGCAAAGCGCGGTTACGGATGGATCAGCAGCGGTTGGGACGGCGGGAGGCTGTGGAAATCCTGCCGAAAGGCGATTCCGGGGAGACCGGCGACAACGAAAAAAGAATGTTTAAGCTATAATTTTGTAAGCTATTAAAACTAAAGGAAGATTAGAAAAGCAAAGCGGAGCAAACCGGACGGGAAAACGGGCAAAATCGCTGCAATGGATTGAATGCAAAGGAATTATAATGATTTTAAGGACGAACCGGAGCATTTGCAACAAAATAAAGGAGATGCGAGAGCCGGTCCGGTTTGTTTCCGGTTCGTAACGGCTTTTGGGGGTCAAAAATGGGGATTTTTCCGGTTCGGTGCGGCGGTTGTAGCGGCGGCCTCTGGCCGCCGGTCTTTACTATTTGAAGCTCGGTGGCCAGAGGCCGCCGCTACAACAATTCGCCAGGTAAAACTCTGGGGCTTGTCGCTCGAACCGCTGAAAGGCTATTACAGCGCAGGCAAACATGGCGCGATGAATTGAAATGGAAGAAATACTTCGCAGAGAAGTTCGCACCCTCACCACTCGTCTCGGCGCCATCGTTCAGGAGCAATGCGGGGCGAAGGTTTTTGATTCGATTGAAAGCCTTCGCAGTCTGGCAAAGCAGATTCGCCAGCGGCCCGATCCCGCCCTGCTCGAAGCCAATGACCGCGCGGTAGAGGGCCTTTCGGTTGAAGAGGCAACCAACGTTGCTCACGCCTTCAGCCTTTTTTTTCACTTAGTTAATCTATGCGAGGAACGCGAGCGCATCCGGCGCCTAGAAGCGTATGAGCGCCAGGAAGCTGGACCGCCGATGTCGCTTCGCCGCACTTTCCGCGAGCTTCGCCGCAGCCGCGTGCCCGCGGCGACGGTGAGGCGCCTGGCCGATTCGATGCGCATCGGGCCGGTTTTCACCGCGCATCCCACTGAAGCCAAGCGCCGCAGCGTCTTCAATCACATTCTCCGCATCGCGCACACGCTTACAGAGGCCGCGGGCGAGACGGGCGCGGCGCTCGATTCGCGCATCGACCCCTGGATCGAAGCTCTATGGCTGACGGATGAAGTCCGCGAGCGGCCCGTCACGCCGCAGATTGAAATCGAAAACACACTGGTCTATTTCGAGCGGGGCATCTACGACCTGGCGGGGACGTTCTGGCAGCAATTCCTCGCCGAGCTTGGAAAGGCTTATCCCGATTTGCCGGAGTCTGCGCCGTTCTTTGAATTCGGCTCGTGGGTGGGCACCGACCGCGACGGCAACCCCAACGTGACGCGGGAAGCCAGCCTTCAGGCCGCCGAAGCGCACCGCCGCAGCATTCTCCACTATTATGTTGGCGCTTGTCACAAGCTGCTGGCCATCGTTTCATTCCCCTGCCGCAACGCGCGGCTGGCGCGGGAGATTGAAAGCGACTTGCGGCAATCCATGAAACGATTTCCAGACGTGCGCGCTTTCGAGGCGATGGACCAACCGCAGGAGCTTTATCGGCGCAAGCTGCGTGTCATGCTTTGGCGGCTTCAGCGCACGCTGGAGCGTGCCCCGGGAAAATATGATTCTCCGCGGGAGCTGGTGAATGACGCCCGCCTGCTCGAAAAGCTTCTCGCCGCGCATCCCAGCCCGCGCGTGACCGCGCTTGGCCCGGCAAGGCTTCGCGTGGCCGCGCAGGTGTTCGGATTTCACGGCGTCAGCCATGACTTCCGCCAGCACGCCTCGCTCACGCGCGCCGCCGCAGGCGAACTGCTTCGTGCCGCCGGGTTGCCGGAAGAACCCGCCGGGGCCCGCATTCAATCTATTCAAAACCTGCTCGAAAATCCCGCAGCCCCGCCAGACCCCGTTACCATTTCGGCGCAGAAGACGATTGACGAGTTCAAAACGCTCAAGGAAATCCAAGACCTGTACGGAGCGGAATCGGCGCGCCGCTACATCCTGAGCATGTCGATGAGCGCGGCGGATATGTGGGATGTTCTGCTACTCGGGCGCAAAGCGGGTCTGGTCGAGATCGAGAGCGCGTCAAAAGGGCGGCGGAAAATCCTGTCCCGCGTGGATGTGATCCCGCTGTTTGAAACTTACGACGATCTCATCCGCTGTCCGGAAATCCTGGAAGAGCTTCTTTCGAGCCCGCTCTATCAAGAAATCCTGCGCTCGCGCGGCGGCTACCAGGAAATCATGCTGGGGTATTCCGATTCGGTGAAGGACAGCGGCTACATGGCCGCGAACTGGTCTCTCTTTCGCGCGCAGGACCGCCTGGAGCGCGTGGCGAGAGCGCACGGCGTGAAGCTCTGCTTTTTCCACGGCAAAGGCGGCACCATCGATCGCGGCGGCGGCATGTCATACCGCAGTGTGCAGGCGCAGCCCCACGCCGCGCCGGGCGGACGCCTGCGCATCACCGAGCAGGGCGAGGTGATTTCGTTCAAATACTCCAACCCCGTCATCGCCCGCCGGAACCTCGAGCAGCTTGCCTCTTCCGTGCTTGATGCCAATCTGCTCCATGCGAAGCGCGTGCCGGCCCGGATGCGCGCGGAGTGGGAAGCGCACGCGCACGAACTTGCGGAAAGCAGCCGGAAATTTTACCGCCATCTGGTCTACGAGACGCCTGAGTTTCCGCAGTATTTTTTCCAGGCGACGCCGATTGATTTAATCGACCAATTGAGGCTGGGTTCGCGTCCCAGCCGCCGCTACCGCTCGCGGGAAATTGAAGACCTGCGGGCGATTCCTTGGGTGTTTGCGTGGACGCAGTCGCGCCATTTTTTGCCCTCCTGGTACGGCCTGGGCTTTGCCTTCGACGAGTTTATTCGCAACCACGAGCCGCGTGGCCTGGAGACGCTGCGCAAGATGTACCGCGAATGGCCGTTTTTTTCTGTCCTGGTGGATAACGCCGAAGTCTCGCTGGCCAAGACCGATCTTTATATCGCCGGCTGCTACGCGCGGCTTGTTCATCCGGCGGAAGTACGCGAAAAAATCTTCGGCCGGATTGAAGAGGAGTACACGCGCACCGTAGAACGCACTCTCCAAATCCGCGAGGGCCGGCGGCTGCTCGAGCGGCAGCCCGTGCTGGCTGAGTCCATCCGTCTGCGCAACCCCTACGTGGACCCGCTCAATTTCCTGCAACTCCACTCCATTGAGCGTTGGCGCAGGAACGGCAAGGCGCCGCCCGGACTGCTGCACCTGCTCCAGATCACCGTCGGCGGAATCGCCTTCGGCATGAAGAGTACGGGATGACCCGCTGCGATCTCATCTTTCGCATGTGTTTCGGCAAGGAATGCCGGACTCCACGCGCCGGGTGAAGGCGCCGTCAGCGCGCGCATCCGCCGCGCAGCTCGCCGCCAAGAGTTAACAATCTGATGACAATCTGTAAACCATTGCCCTCTTTCACTGCTGCATCCTAGTGGGTGTAACAACAAACTCGGATACAGGAGGAAAGAATGAATTCAAGAATTTCACTTCGGATTGGATTGGGCATCGCCTTGGCGATTGCTCTCGCGGCATCAGCGTTTGCTCAGTATAGCGGCGGCACAATGGGTAGCGCCGGAGGAACAACCAGCAACGGCGTTTATACGGCGCCCAAAGGCGGATACAGCTCGAGCACTGGCATTGCGATAGGTGCGGCAGTTGCCGCCGGCGCTGGCTTGGCATACTTCGCGCTGCGCAACCGCGGCTTGCTGACCGGCTGCGTCCAGAAAATAGGCGACACGACCAAGTTGATCGCTGGAAAGGGCAGCAAGGATTACACGCTGGATGAAAGCGGCTTGAACCTCAAAGCGGGCGACCGGGTAAAATTAAAGGGCAAGAAAACGGCGTCGAGCTCTAGAGAAGAAAGCTTCACCGCTACGAAGCTGGTGAAGGATTACGGGGCGTGCAATGAACTGGCGGCCGCGAGCCAGTCTCCCGCGATGCCGTAGGGAAGTCAACAGCGTAGGATGGCGCAGAGCCAAGAGCCGAGGGACAAGAGACGCCATCTCCACGCCCAGGCTTGTCTCTCGACTCTCGTCCCTTGGCTCTGCAAGGATGCGGCTTTGCGGCACCGGCTGGGACCCATCACAAATCCTGCGCTCTCCCGCAAAGTAAAAGCTTGGAATTTGAACCATGTCCATGCCACGGACTACATCACGCGAGATTTTGGATGACGATGCCGTCTCCACAGAAGATCTTCCCGTGATTCTTGACGATTTGTGGCGGATCAACCGCTGGTATGGCGGCGTATCGGGCAGCCTGCGGCTGCTCAAGCGATTCTTCGCGCGCGTCGGCCGCCACCCGGTGCGCATTCTCGAGGTCGGTGCGGGCGACGGGAGGATGGCTCATTTTTTGACCCAACGGTTAAAGAAGCTGAACATTGAAGCAACGTTTTTTGCGCTCGACAGGCAACTCTCTCATTTGCGCGAAAACAGATTTTCGAGACCAGGGCCGGTTCGCATCGCCGCGGATGCGCTCCACCTGCCCTTTCGCCCCGGGAGTTTCGAAATCGTGATGTCAAATCTCTTTCTACATCATTTTTCCGGAGAATCGGCAAAGGCGCTGAACCATTCCATGCTGGCTGTGGCGAGCGAGGCGGTGCTGATCAATGACCTCGACCGCCGATGGCTGCCCTATTTTTTGATACGCTACATGCCGCTGCTCACGCGCAACCGCATTTCGCGGCTGGACGGAGTAGCGAGCGTGCGGCAGGCTTATACGCGGGACGAAATGACGAGCCTCGCCGCGCAAGCCGGAGCGCAGAGTTTTGAAATCACCCGGCTGCCGTTTTTCAGGCACGGCCTGATTTTGTGGAAAACGGCCGCATGATCAGCAGCCATGAAACTCAGCGCTTTATTTTAGAAGCGCGATGGAAGGATCATCATGATACGTTCAAACATGCAGCGGGTTTTCATTTACGCTGGGGTTGCCCTTTTGTTGTGCGGCATTCGCGCGCAAGCTCAAGCGACCGTTCAAGGGAACGTGCGCGCGATTCAGATAACGGCCAAGGAGTTTGAATTCACTCCGAACGTCATCGAGGTCAGGAAAGGCGATCACGTCAAGCTGACCATCACGGCTCTCGACCGCGACCACGGAATCGCGCTGCTTGCCTTCGGGATTAAGCAACGGCTCAAAAAGGGCGTACCAACCGTGATTGAGTTCGACGCGAATAGGGTGGGGACTTTTCCTTTTCACTGCTCGGTTTTTTGCGGAATGGGCCACCGCCGTATGAAGGGAACGGTGGTGGTCAAGGAAAACTAGGCTTAGGTTCGCAACAGCGGCGGCGTCTCGCCGCAGCTCTCCACTTTTTAGAAACCGGCTGCTAGAGAGACCACCCTCACAGCAAGGGCGCCACTATATATAATAGATAACCGCATTATCGGATTAGAGATCAAGATGGTAATCTGGCAAAATGATGAGCGCAAGACCCTTGAGCGCAAAATGCGCGATGATGGCCGCCTGCCTCCGGGTCAATCGCTGACGCTCAAGTGGCCGGTGCTGCACTACAGCGGCGTGCCCAGCTTCGATCCTGAAATATGGGATTTCCGCACTGCGGGTCTGGTGGAAAATCCACTGCATTTGAGCTGGGCGCAGTTTCTAGCCTTGCCGCGAATCCAGGTGACAGCGGACTTCCACTGCGTCACGCGATGGAGCCGCTTTGAC
>DASZAA010000375.1:0-6138 GCA_035945615.1 Terriglobia bacterium | reverse complement strand
ATGCCTGCGATGGCAATCGCCGCCACGAGGAGTACATTGGCGACGTTGAAGATCACTCCGCCCACGAACGCAAGGAGGATATTGTGAAAGCTGGCGGAAGCGAAGTTATGGAAAAAACTGTCAGGGCTGGCCGCCTGCGTGTGCCCCACCGTAAGGCCCAAGACGACGGTGCAAATCACAATGCCCCAGATGTAGTCCCAATAAAACAGCTCAAAGCGCCACGTTCCTGTGGCCTTTTGCGTGTTGGCCCAGCTTCCCCAGCAGATCATGCTGAGGAGCATCAACAAGAAGGCAATGCCATAAGTCTGAGGAATGAACATGAGATTAGTCCTCTGAATTTCGGTGCGGTGACCCGTGGACTTTGGTTATTAGCCAGGTTTATTCATGAGGCTTGTTTGGCGATCAGGGGGCACGAAACGAGAAAACGCGCTGGTTAGCCCGTTTGGCGGGGGTTGAAACTCCGCCCCCCAATAACGGCAATCGCTTCACGAATAATCCGGGTTGTATGGAGCGACATAAGTCAGCGATGGCCATTAGCTCTAGCGGCGGCCTCTGGCCGCCGGTCTTTACTATTGAAAACCGGCGGCCAGAGGCCGCCGCTACAAAATCAACCGGCGCTAACTTATGACGTCATGTATAGCTGAAAAAACGGCCGTCAAAGCTTGTAAGGGGCCGCCCGCTCCAGTCCCGCTACAGCGAATGACCGTCGTTGACTTATTTCGCTCCGTTCAAAAACTTTGCAACTTGAGTTGCCGTGGGCATTGAGGGCTGCGCCCCGTCGCGGGTTGCAGAGAGGGCCGCCACGGCGGAAGCATACCGTACCGCGCTCGGAGCCGGCTGCCCATTCATCTTCATCAGGGCCACCGCGAGTCCCGCGTTAAATGCGTCGCCCGCCGCGGTTGAATCCACAGCACGAACCCGGAAGGCGGGCACAAACGCGCTTGGTCCCTCGGCGCTGCCCCAGAACGCGCCATGGGTCCCGAGCTTGATCACAACGTTGCCCGGACCCTTTTCAAGCAGCGATTTGGCATAGCGCGCCACATTTTGCGGATTCAGCTTTCCGGGTTTAATCCCGCAAAGGGTGCACGTTTCCGTTTCATTCGGAGTGAGCCACGCCACCTTCCGCAAAAGGCTCACGGGCAGCTTGCGCGCCGGAGACGGATCAAGGATCAACGGAATCCGGCGCGCCCAAGCGAAATCAGCCAAAAACGCGACTACATTCAGCGGCACTTCAAGCTGCGTTAGAATCATGCCTGCGGAGGAGAGCTTTGGCAACTCATTTTCGAGGTCTGCCGGCGTCAGGCGCCCGTTTGCGCCCGGAATCACAATAATAGTGTTGCGCCCCTGGGAGGCAACCGAGATCAGCGCAACACCCGAGGAAACGCCTGGAGTGCGCTTGACCGCTTTCGTTGCTACCCCAGCGTCGCTCAGACCCTGGCGCAGCCGGTCGCCGAATTCGTCGCCGCCGACGCGGCCAATCATCACCACGCTGTGCCCAAGCCGCGCAACGCCCACGGCTTGATTGGCTCCCTTGCCTCCGAAAAAAGTTTCAAAGCTGTTTCCGGTGAGTGTCTCGCCGAGCGCGGGAATGCGTTCAACGCGAGCGACGAGATCGAGGTTGATGCTGCCGACGACTACGATGGGTTTGTGCATGATGATTGGGCTTCCGCGCGACCATAGCTTGGCGACAAAGACTCTGGTACGGCGCCTCACCACCAGTCTTTAACCATTAAAAACCAGTGGCGGGGACGCCGCCACTACAACTCCCGCCCGGACGTCGCCGCTGTAACCTCATTGCACGTCCTTGACGCAGCGGAAACCTAGGGTTCCTGCGCGATCGATGCTGGGCGCCATTAAGAGATATTTGCCGTGCTCGTCGAGGCGGGTGGCGTTCGGAAAATACCAACGGCTCCCCTGAGGTTGATAGTAAGTTCCTCCGCGAAGGATAGCCGCGCGCGTGCGCGGGTCGATGAATTCATCCGTCCACTGCCAGACGTTACCCACCATATCCATCACTCCAAAAGGGCTCGCTCCCTTCGGATTGGCGTCGACATCCGCCGGCCCGGTGAGCGTCCGGCCCTTATCCGGGGGCGGAACGGCTGCCGGGTCCCATGTGTTCCCCCAGGGATAGAGTCGCCCGTCCGCGCCTTGCGCGGCATATTGCCATTCCCATTCGTGCGGAAGACGCTTTCCCGCCCAGCGCGCGTAGGCGCGAGCGTCTTCGAGCGAGACCCACGTGACCGGCTTATTTGCCCAGCCTTCAGGATACGAACCGTCCTTCCAATCGCGCAAAAAGTTGTGCGCGTCCTTCGGATGGTAATCCGTCGCATCCAGGAATTTCTTAAACTCGGCGTTGGTTACAGGATACTTATCAATGTAAAACGATTTTACTTGAATCGAGTGGGCGTGAGCGCGGCGGGGCGAATTTTCCCAAGGATATTGCACGTCCAGCCCCGTCATATTGCCGCCTTCGATTTCCACGCCCGAGACGCGAAAGAGAAAAGTGCCGCCTGGAATACGCACCATGCCAGGTGGCGCGATCGCCGCTGGCGCCGTGGGGGCAATGGCTACGATGTGTTGCGGCAGGACGTGCCATTGATTGGAAAAGCTGGAGAGCGGCTTCTGCGCAAGCTGCTGCATTTCCGCCAGCAGTTGTTGCTCACCCGCCGTGAGATGGGTAGCGTCCAGCACCGCGCCGTAGCCTTGCGCGCTCAGGCTGAAACTCAGCCTGGCCTTTGAGCCTGCGATAACGGGCTTCAACTCGGTCCCGTGCCACAGATCGTAATAGTGCATCCCAGGCTGGTAATTCACTTCGATTTCAGGCCCGGCGAGCGCGAATTCATTGCGGTTGACGATGGTCCAAAGCGTTTGGCCGTTCCCCGGCCATTCGCTCGAAAAAACGCCGTAGCGCAGCATGGGATAAAATGGCTCCCAGCCGGGGCTTTCGAGGGTTTGCCAAAACGCTCTTTCGATTTTGCTGATGCGCCGCAGGGCTTCCGCATCGCGCGGGTCGATCTGATTCCAGATGCCCCAGATGTTCTCCCAGCTTTCGTAGCCCGTGCCGTTAAAAAAGGCGTACTGAAGGTCGTTCACGCGGTCGCGTGCCCATCGGTCGCAGACGTTCACCATGTAGCGCGGCTCCAACCACTTGTTTTTGCTGATCATCGGCTCAAATGGATACTTCCAGTAACCCCAGCCCAGATTATTCCAAGCAATGGCGGGGTCGTTCGCTCCGTCATCACCACCCTCCGGCTCGAACACAATAGGATGTCCGGTTGCGTCGGAAGCGGCGCGAAAAGCGAGTGGGACGGCTCCCATTGTATCGCCATTGATTCCGTCGGCCCCAATCGCTGTCATGAGATGCGCGATGGTTTGCCAATCCGGAGCGCCTTCGGGGCGAGTGCCGAGGTCCCACGGATTATACGGAAACAAAACACGCACGCCCCGGCGATGAAATTCCGCGACCATCGCGCGAAGACCGGCCACGCCGCCCGGCATGTCACGGATCAAGTCAAACTGATTGCGGTTGTCGATTCCAATATTGGGATAAGTCGGCCAGATCAGCACCGAATCAATTCCGCCATAACGCTGGTTGAGGTCATCGAGATACCGATCGACCGTGTACTTGCCCGCCACCGGGTCATAAAAATAGCGGTCTTGCGCCATCATTTGCGGTTGAATGAATGACTTTTGCGTCCATTTTAATTCCGGACGGTCATATTGAGCGCCGCTGTATCCGGTTCGAATCAGATGTTCCATTTTCCAATGGCGCACGTCCAGCAACCATTTTCCCCAAGCTTCGGAGGAGATGGGCGCCTCGCCGCTCTTGGCGCAGCATGGGCCGTTTGCTTCGGTGAGATTTGATGGGCCGGGAATCTGCTCGCCTTGAGGTTCATACTGCGTGTCTTGGGCGCAGAGCGGAATCGCCAGCAACAGGATCAAAACGGTGATCAGCAGCAATTTATAGTTCCGCTCCATATCCCTCCTTGAGCAGTCTGTTGTAGCAGCAGTTGTAGCGGCAGCCCCTTATAGGCTTTGGCCGCTTCAAGGCGCCACCAGATTATTATTCCTGGCTGGCGTGTTTGGCACGCAGCGAATCCAAGCTCCACGGATAAGACTCCGCGCAGGCCAGTAAAAATGACCCGGCCGATGCGGTGAAGACGGAGTAATCCAGCGGAGCCTTAGCGCCCAGTCCGAAGGCCATTCCAAGCGCGAAGGCCAGCAAAAGCAATCCACTGAGGAAAGCCGCGAGCCGCGTCTTGAAGCCTAAAATCAGTGCCACGCCAAACGCAATCTCGCAGGCCGTGGCAATCCCGCCTATGGTCGGAATCCAAGAGGCAGGAAACCAAGGATTGATTTTTGCGGCGTAAGACAGGAAATTATGGAAGTTTCCCCAGCCCACCAGCGGGGTTCCCGGAGGTCCCCAAATTCCAAAACGGTCGGCAACCGCGGAGAGAAAAGCCGCGCCGAGAGCCAATCTCAGATAAACCGTGGCAGCGCGAGACCATTTGTGCATATTTGCATCCGGCATAATTTTTAACGACGGAAAAGTTCCATCAACTGATCATTTTAGAATGCAAAGTATACCCGTTTTTTCCCCGGATCGAGACGCAAACCACCGCAAAGCGGTAGAACATGAATTGCCGTGGGTGAAGCCCGCAGAACTTGTGAACCACGTTCATCCTCGCAACCCCGAAGGGGTTGAAGAATTTACGTGGCGGCTGCTCAGGTCATTATCGGTATGGAATTCGGAAAGGCTCCCATGAACCTGGTTGGTGCCGGGCCGGGTAAACAACTGGATAAAAGCACCGCTCATCTGCCCCTTAGAAGCGGAAAGAGTGACACCCGAAACCTGCATCGACTGCACGAAGTCCGCGGCTCAGGCGTCAAGTTGACCACGCCGCCGCGCGAAGCGGAGCAGCCGGGCAATCCGCTGGTGATGGCGGCGGTTGCGCGGCGTGACGCCAACAAGGAGACTGCGCAAGATTTGACTTCGGTGCGGCAGCATTTGAACCGGGTTATCGCTTCGGGTTCGGCAAGCGCCTCGGACTACGAACTCTACGGGTACCTGCTTGCGCTTTCCGGGGATCGCGACGCAGCCATCAACACGCTGAAGCAGGGCATCGCGCTGAATCCTTATTCGACGCGTCTCTACAAGCGGCTGGCTTTGACCTACGCGCATTTCCATGACTACGAGCAGGCTCTTGCCGCCATGAAGCAGGAGTTGCGCATGTTTCCAGAGGATTCTTATATGCGCGGCATCGTACACCGCGTAGAAAGCGGCGCAGTGAGGTAGATGGCGCAAAGGTTAGCAGCTGTTGAAAAGGTCCATAAAATGTCATTCTGAGGAGCCGAAGGCGACGAAGAATCTCGGAAGTTACTGATTTCACACAGAAGCTGATTCTTCGCTGCGCTCAGAATGACAGAGCAAACGTGTTTTTCAGTAACCTGTTAACAGCAAAACTCCATGCTACAGTTGCATTTCTGTGCTTGCAAGAGGGTGTGATGAGACTCATGCGACAAATAGGACTTGCGGACGTTAGATATTATTGAGCTTGTAGAGACTGCTGAGCTTACTGAGTCGGCTGAGCCGGCTGCGCGGCCTCGGGGCTGATATGGATTCCGCCCTTGAACGACGTAAGCTCGAGCGTTGCTCTGCCTTCGTTGCGCATCCCGAAAAGCGAGTTCCCATAGGAGGGGCTTGAGGTGGGGTGGTTCCAGCGGCTGAGCTTAAGCTGGTTATAAACCTTGCAGTGCACGCACATCGCGTTGAGCTCAAAAGAGGATGATCGCGGGCAAAGGATATTAATCGCGCCGTCGTAGGTCTGCATGGAGTAATCCGCCGAGGGCAGCAGGCTGCCTTCGTAATAAATCTGGCCAGATGTGGTCTGGGCGCGGATCTGCGTGCTGGTGGGCGCAATAAAGCGGAGGTTGCCCGTCACCGAGGAGGCTTCCACGGTGCCAGAGACGTGATCGATTTCAATCTGTCCGCCGAGTGTATGCGCGCTCACCTGCCCCGAAGCTCCGGTGACGATGATGTCGCCGCCGATGGTTTGCACCCAGGCGTCGCCGCTCAAATTGTCAATGCGCACCACGCCCTGCGGATTGCGGATTTCCACGCTCGCGCCCAGCGGGACG
>DASZAA010000374.1:0-13668 GCA_035945615.1 Terriglobia bacterium | reverse complement strand
CATCGTCGGCGTCTTTATTGCGGGCCTGATGGTAGGAAGGACGCCCGAATACGTTCGCAAGAAGATTGAGCAAAAGGAAGTGAAGATGGCCATGCTCGCCATGATTATCATGGCGGCGAATATCCTGATCTTTACAGCCATATCTTCCGTCGGACGCTTCCACAAAGGTGGATATTGGAACCCGCCGGGCAATCCCTCGGTCAACGTCGCCAACGCAGGGCCGCACGGGTTCAGTGAAATTCTCTACACCTACTCGAGCGCCAACGCAAATAACGGCAGCGCATTCGCTGGAATCAACGTCAACACGCCTTGGTACAACCTCAGTACGGGCCTTGCCATGCTGATCGGACGCTTTTTGTTTCTGATTCCGCTGCTGGCTGTCGCCGGAAGCTTGGCCGCGAAACGCGAGGTGCCCTCGACGAGCGGAACCTTGCCCACGCACGGCGCGCTATTTGTGGGTGTGTTGATCGGAACCATCATTGTTGTGGGCGCGCTGACGTTCTTTCCGGCGCTCTCGCTCGGTCCGATTGTTGAACACTTCCTCATGGTGCAAGGAAAGCTTTTTGCCACAGCGATTCTGCCTGTGTTTTAGTCAGGGGGATTTGTGGATTGAAAACCGATGAACGCGCTCACCCTTTTCGGGTTATTTGCAGTGACGGTGATGCTGATCTCATACGCCCTGGAAAGCCGCAGCCATTGGTTCGTCCTTGTCTTCGCCGGCGCCTGCGTGCTGGGCTCGGTTTACGGGTTCCTCCAAGGGGCTTGGCCTTTTGGAATTCTGGAAGCTGCGTGGTCCCTCGTGGCAATGTATCGATGGCGGCGCGCAAGGCAGACTTAAATCTCAAATTTGAAATTTCAAATTATTGAATGCCGCAAAATAAATGTCCCATGATGCGCCGCAAAGAGTAGATTCTTCGCTGCGCTCAGACTGACGGGGCCAGGCATCACTCAGACAGAGACGAATAAAGACATGTCACCCGACCACAACGAAACTGAGCTTATTCCAAAGCGTCTGGTGCGCGCGCGGCCGCTTTTTGACGGCCAAATCCTGAAGCGCGCCTCGCGCGATTCGCTGGTTAAGCTGAACCCGCTCGTGCAGCTTAAAAACCCGGTGATGTTTGTGGTCGAAGTAGGCGCTGCGCTCACCACCGTCTTGCTCGTGGCAAATATTATTTCAAGAGCGCCTGACGTTTCCTTTGTGCTGCAAATCGCCATCTGGCTCTGGTTCACGGTGATCTTCGCCAACTTCGCCGAGGCGATGGCGGAAGCGCGAGGCAAGGCTCAGGCCGATACGCTGCGCAAGACGAAGACCGACTCCACCGCCAAAAAAACCGTGGGCGGCGGCAAGATTGAAGTGATCCCTGCTTCCAAGCTGCGCGCGGGCGATATCGTGGTCTGCGAGGTAGGCGATATTATTCCCGGCGACGGCGAAGTGATCGACGGTATCGCCACGGTGGATGAGTCCGTTATCACTGGCGAAAGCGCGCCAGTAATCCGCGAGTCCGGCGGCGACCGCAGTGCGGTCACGGGTGGCACCAAAGTGCTTTCGGACATGATCCGCATCAAGATTACGTCAAATCCTGGCGAGACGTTTTTGGATCGCATGATTGCGCTGGTCGAAGGCGCGGAGCGCCAGAAGACACCCAATGAAATCGCGCTGAACATCCTGATTGCCGGTCTGACGCTCATTTTTCTGCTCGCCGTGGTTACGCTCCAGCCTTTCTCTGTCTACGCCGTCGCCGCAGCGCACAGCGGCACGATTCCCGGAATCGCCGTGCTCGTCTCCTTGCTTGTTTGTCTGATCCCCACCACTATTGGCGGCCTGCTTTCGGCGATTGGAATCGCGGGCATGGACCGCGTGATGCAGCACAACGTGCTGGCAATGAGCGGCAAGGCAGTGGAAGCGGCGGGCGACGTGAATACGCTGCTTCTCGACAAAACGGGCACCATTACGCTCGGCAACCGCCAGGCGGTGGAGTTCATTCCGGCCGAGGGAGTGACGGATTCGGAGCTCGCGGACGCGGCGCAGCTTGCGAGTTTCGCCGATGAGACTCCCGAGGGGCGCTCGATCATGGTGCTGGCCAAGGAGAAATACAAGCTGCGGGGGCGCGAATTGCACGACCAGGAGGCGCGCTTCATTCCTTTTTCGGCCTACACGCGCATGAGCGGCGTGGATTGGGATGGGCGCATGTTGCGCAAAGGCGCAACCGAAGCCGTTATGCAATTTGCTAAAGAGCAAGGAGGACGGATCCAGGCGGATTTTGTGGAAATGTCTGACCGAGTGTCGCGCAGCGGCGGCACGCCCCTCGCCGTTGCCGATGGGCCAAGGCTGCTCGGCCTGGTTCATCTGAAAGATGTAGTCAAGGGCGGCATGAGGGAACGTCTTGCGCACCTGCGCACAATGGGCATCCGCTCGGTAATGATTACGGGCGATAACCCGCTTACCGCTGCTGCCATCGCAAATGAAGCAGGCGTAGATGACTTCCTCGCTCAGGCCACCCCGAAAGATAAGCTCGAATACATCAAGAAGGAGCAAGGACAGGGCCGCCTGGTAGCCATGACCGGCGATGGTACCAATGACGCGCCCGCGCTCGCGCAGGCGGATGTTGGCGTGGCCATGAACAGTGGAACAATGGCGGCGAAAGAGGCCGGTAACATGGTCGATCTTGATAGCAACCCCACCAAGCTGGTTGAGGTCGTGGCCATCGGCAAGCAGCTTCTCATCACGCGCGGGGCGCTCACCACGTTTTCCATCGCCAACGATATCGCCAAATATTTCGCTATTATCCCAGCCATGTTCGCAGCCACCTATCCGGCGCTCGACCACCTTAACATTATGCGGCTTCATTCGCCCGAGAGCGCGGTGTTGGCAGCGGTGATCTTTAACGCGCTGATTATTATTGCTCTCGTGCCTCTGGCGTTGCGCGGCGTGCGCTATCGCCCGCAGGGCGCGGCAACACTCTTGCGCCGCAACCTGCTGATTTACGGCCTGGGCGGGATTATCGCCCCGTTTCCTGGAATTTGGATTATTGACCGTTTACTGGCTGTGCTTCATTTGGCCTGAGGAGATTCGCATGTGGCGGCATATCGCGCCCGCATTCAAGATGATGATTGTGCTCACCGTGCTCACCGGCCTCATTTACCCGGGCGTGATCACAGGATTGTGCCAGATCATGTTCCACCATCAAGCGAATGGCAGCTTGGTGCGCGCTAATGAGACATTGGTGGGATCTTCGCTGATTGGCCAGAGCTTTTCGCGCCCGGAATACTTCCACCCACGCCCCTCGGCGGCGGGAAATGGTTACGATCCAATGGCTTCCGGAGGATCTAACCTCGGACCCACCAGCCAGGCTCTCCACGACCGGGTGAAGACGGCGGTGGCGAAGTTTTACCAAGAGAACCCCCAGTACCACGGGCCGGTGCCTGCTGATATGGTCACTGCTTCGGCCAGCGGGCTTGACCCTGATATCAGCCCTGCCGGCGCCTATGCTCAAGCCCAGCGTGTGGCTCGGACGCGTGGAGTCGCGGCTGAGCGCATCCGGCGGCTCATCCGGGATTATACCGAGCATCGCCAGCTAGGCTTTCTGGGCGACCCGCGCGTGAACGTGCTCGAAATCAACCTGGCTTTGGACCGGCAGTTCCCTCGAAAATAATCCCAGAACTCGTGTCAAGAAAAAGTGGAAAGTTCACGTTCCGCCGCTACAACCGCTACAACTACGCCCCAGCAAGGCCCGCAACTGCATGACTTTCAAGACTCCTGCGCCCTGCGCGGACGAAAACGTATGATACAATGTTGATGTTAGCTGCAGAAAACTCATGATCGAAAAAACCACAAGTAATCCTGCAGGTGGTGAGCGAGGCACGCTTTTGCTTCTCCGGCCGCGTGGTTTCTGCGCCGGCGTGGTTCGCGCCATTGACATCGTAAGGATTGCTCTCGAAAAGCTGGGGCGGCCCGTCTACGTGCGCAAGGAAATCGTTCACAACCGTTATGTCGTGGATGAGTTAATGGAGCAGGGCGCGATTTTTGTGGAGGAGCTGAGCGAAGTCCCCGAAGGATCGGTGGTGATTTTCAGCGCCCACGGCGTTTCCCCCGAAGTGCGCATCCAGGCCCGCGAGCGGCGGCTGCGCGTAATTGACGCCACGTGTCCGCTGGTGACCAAAGTGCACATCGAGCTGATTCGCTACGTGCGCGAGGGCTACACCGTGGTGCTGATTGGGCACCGCGACCACGATGAGGTGATCGGCACGCTCGGCGAAGCGCCAGGCTGCGTGCATTTAATCACCAAAGTGGAAGAGGTTGAGGATCTCGAAGGCGTTGATCCCCAACGCATCGCTTATCTCACGCAGACCACGCTCAGCGTTGACGACACGGCGGAAATCGTGGCGAAGCTTAAGGAACGCTTCCCTGAAATTACCTCGCCGCCCGGTGAAGACATTTGCTACGCCACTCAGAATCGGCAGAGCGCGGTGAAATCTGTCGCGGGCGGCATCGACCTCTTCCTGGTGGTGGGCGCGCACAACAGCTCAAATTCAAACCGGTGGGTGGAAGTGTCGGAGCGCGCGGGTGCGAAAGCATTCCTCGTGAACCATGCGGGGGAAATCCAGCCGGAATGGCTTGATGGCCGGAGGAGAATCGGCGTCACTGCCGGCGCTTCGACCCCTGAAATTCTGGTTTCAGAGGTTGTGTCGTTTTTGCGAGACAAAGGATATACGAGAATCGAGGACGTCAACGTCATTCAGGAAGACGTTCGTTTTGCCCTGCCGGCCGAACTGCGCGCATGAAGCGATATTCCGATCACTGGCCTTTGGAGGCAGATGGCACAAGAAGCGACCAAGACCCAACTCGAGCAGCCGGCAAATGGAAACGCCGTCGCTCAAACCCTGCCCGCCCAAAATACCTGGAGCGTTCGTCTTAAGGAAACCGTCAGCCGCGCCACCGCCTACTTGCTTTCACTGCAAAAAGAATCCGGATACTGGATTGGCGAGCTTGAAGCTGACTCCACGCTCGAATCCGACTATATCCTTTTCCTTTATCTCACCGCTAAAGCCACCCCCGCGCGGATTGCCAAGCTGGCGAATATCCTTCGCCGCGAGCAGCTCGCGGGCGGCGGCTGGAACATTTACGCCGGCGGGCCGCCGGAGTTAAACGCTACGGTCAAAGGCTATTTCGCCCTGAAGCTGGCGGGAGATTCCGCGGAAGCGCCGCACATGGCGGCGGCGCGGCGTACTGCGCTCGAACTCGGCGGTCTCGAGAAAACAAACTCTTACGTGCGTTTTTACTTCGCCCTCGCGGGCCTGGTGTCTTGGGATAAAGTTCCGGCCATGCCGCCCGAACTCATCCTGTTGCCCAAATGGTTTTTCGTGAATTTATACGAAATGTCTTCCTGGACGCGCGGCATTGTGGTGCCGCTGACCATTCTTTTTGCGCAGCGGCCCCCTTGGCGCTTGCCGGGGAATATCCGGGTGGACGAGCTTTGGAAAGACGCCGCGCGAAGAATTCCCGCGCGTAAGTGGGACCGCCAGATTGTTTCTTGGCACAACTTTTTTATCCTTGCAGACCGCGTCTTCAGGGCTTATGAGGCGCTGCCGTGGAAACCGCTGCGTGGCGCGGCCATCGCGCGCTCGCGCCGTTGGCTGCTGGAGCATCTTGAACGCAGCGATGGGCTTGCGGCCATTTACCCGGCCATGCTCAACTCTGTCCTCGCGCTGATTGCGCTCGGCTATCCTCCAGATCATCCGCTCACGGCGCGCGAGTGCGGCTATTTAAGCGGATTTGAAATCGAAGATGACGACTCCATCCGCATCCAACCTTGCCTGCCGCCCGTTTGGGACACCGCCTTGGCGATGGCGGCGCTTGAAGAAGCCGGCGTGCCGCCCAATCATCCTGCTCTCATTCTCGCCGCGCAATGGCTGCTGGAAAAACAGGTGATGGGATCTGGCGACTGGCAGGTAAAAAATCCCGATACTTGCCCGGCGGGCTGGGCCTTTGAGTTTCGCAACGATTTTTATCCTGACGTGGATGATTCCGCGTTTGTGCTAATGTCTCTCCAAAACGTCGCCTACCCTGACCCCGCGCGCCATCAGGCGGCGATCGAGAAAGGGCTTGACTGGGTGCTAAGTATGCAGAACCGCGACGGCGGCTGGGGGGCCTTCGACAAAGACAACGATCATGCCTTGCTTACCCGCGTTCCATTTGCCGACCATAACGCCATGATCGATCCCTCGACGCCCGATCTTGCCGCCCGCGCGCTCGAATGTTTGGGCCGTTTCGGAATGCGTCTGTCGCACCCCGCGGTCAGGAAGGCTGTTGAATACCTCAAGCGTGAACAGACGCCCGATGGCGCGTGGTACGGGCGGTGGGGCGTTAACTATATCTACGGCACGAGCGGCGCGCTGCGGGCGCTTGAAACCGTTGGGCTTCAAAGCGAGAAATTTGCGCGGCGAGCCGTGGCTTGGCTGTGCAAGGTGCAGAACCCGGACGGGGGCTTCGGTGAATCGATTGCCTCCTATGACGACCCGAACCTTAAAGGAAAAGGCGAGAGCACGGCCTCGCAGACCGCCTGGGGACTCATCGGTTTGATGGCGTCCAATTTAAAGGCTGATTCAGAGGCGAGATCTGCCGCCGCGCGTGCTGCCCGTTACCTTGTGGACCATCAAAACGGCGACGGCTCTTGGGACGAAGACCAGTGGACGGGCACCGGCTTCCCGCAGGTGTTTTATCTGAAGTATCACCTTTATCGCATCAGTTTCCCTCTCTACGCCCTCGCCCGGTATACCAACCTAACCCAGAAGTAGTGGGACGGCCTTTCGCCAAGTTCGCAGAAGGTAGCGAAAAACCGTCCCATTTATCCCATTTGTCGCAAAAGTCTCAAAGCGGCGTGCTAGGCTTTTTGTAGCGCAGACCTCCGTGTTTGAGGTCTGCGGGTTTTCTATCCATTCAAAGGCCGCAGATCGCAAAAGCGGCGGTCTGCGCTACAGAGCGGTCTCAAAGATTAGAAAATGGCCGAAGGGAATGAGAGAGACATGCAAAAAATCACGGAACGAACCCTAGGACCCCTTTAGAATCAGCGTTTCTAATTTTCGGAGGCGGCCGCGCGGTCTAGAAATCGTCTCATTTGTCTCAAAAGTCTCAAGGTGGCGCGGCGGGGCGCGCAGAGTCATAGGCGCGGCTACAGCGAGAACGTCAGCCGAAGATTATCTTCGGCATCGAATTCAAGCGGTTCGCATTCGCGGCTTACGCACCATCCATCTAAACCGCGAGCCTCGACTGCCAGCGCCTCTGAAATCAGAAGACGGTCGAGACTGAGGGTGTTGCGGATGAAGGCCCACCGCGTTTCCGCTGGACCAGGGCTGCCGAGGGCGGCCAGCGCGAAATTGAGCGCCTCGCGGTCGGAACCGAACCGCATCGGCAACCGAGCCATTTCGGGATTGAGCGAGGTGCGCGCGTTCACATACACCTTTTCAAAGTCAATCTTGCGGTACAGCCGCTCGTGGATAAGGTCCGCCATGCCCATGCCCAGTGCGTTTCCGGCGCTTTCGTCCGTGAGATCGCGGGCGTAAATCAATTGAATCTCCGGCGCCTCGCCCGGACCAAGCTGGATGCCCCGGCCAATCACTTTGGTGTCCATGCCGGAGCCGCTGATGTTTTTCCCGACCTGGTCGACCGTCAATACGTCGAGATGCAAAAAGGGAATTTTGGGAATCAGGCTTTTTGAAAGCGCAAGCATTTCTTCTTCAACGACTATGATGCTTTCGGGCCGGGCGGCTCGGATGACAGCGGGTTCGTGCCGCGCGTTTTCCACCACCGCCAGGCCCGCTACAATCTTGCCGCTTCCGAGCATCGCGCCCGCAACGGAACGGATGACTTGCTCGAAGCCATGCTTTGAGCCGAGGCGGTGAATTTCGCGCGCGCCTTCGGCCTTGCCCATGCCAACAGCCATCATTTTGAGCAGGCCGCTCTCAATCTTTCCCGAAAAGCGCGTATGCGGCTTGACACGATTGATTAGGAGCACGCCTTCGGATTCCCACGCGTTGCGGTCGGCAAACACTGGAAAGCCTTCGGGCGTCACGCCGGTTAAGATCGTTTCCATCGAAGCGCGGATTTCAGCGCCCGTATACTCAGGCGTGACGCCGTAGTCCACGAGCACCCGGCGCTGACCTTCAGCGACGCCGCCTCCGTGACTGCCCATCGCCGGAAAGATGAAAGGCGTTGCGCCCTGCTCGGTCAGCCACCGGCAGGCGGCGCGCGCGATTTCGCGCAGACTGCCGATGCCTCGGCTGCCTACCGCCACCGCGATTTGTTTACCGCGCAGCGCGGAAGCGTCCAGGGCGAGCGCGTCGAGGCCCGTCGTGACCGCTCCGCCAAGGTCAGCGAGGGCCGGATGAGTGGACGCCGTCCGCTCAATCGAGCAGAAACGCGGAAGTTGAAAGATAGCTTTCATGGGTTCACCAAACATCGATGGGGCGCCACGTTGAAAGGGTCTGGCTCACCCCAGGAAGTTACGAGCATACTATACTGAACGGCGCAAAGTCAGCGCGTTGCTTCGCTGCCCAGGAATACAGGCCAGGGGCGCGGCTTGAACCGTCCGTAGAGGTTCCGTTATGCTCGCACTTGGCTTAACATGCCATCTCTAGGAGAATCTATGCGCTCACCCGAAGAACTGAAGCAAGCTCTGCGCGGCATTGTGGGTTTTGGCGTCACGCCTTTCAACGAAGATTTCACGATCAATTTCGACGCGTTACGCGAGAACTCGGTTCACTTGGCTGACCATTGCGACGTAGTCGTGCCGCTCGGCAACAACGGCGAACTTTACTCGCTCACGCCGGAGGAGCGCAAGGCGGTTGGCCGCGCCGTCGTTGAAGCGGTAGGCGGCCGCAAACCGGTTTTAGTAGGCATCGGATACGCCCTTCCCGTGGCGTGCGAGCTTGCCCGCGCTGCCGAAGAATACGGTGCTGACGGCGTTCTGATTCTTCCCCCGGAGTTCGTGGCCGCCAACGACGACGGATTATTGGCCTACTATCGCGCCGTGGCCGCTGCTACCCGGCTCGGCGTGGTTCTCTTTCAAACGCCGCGGTTTAACTTCAGCATCCCTTTGCTCGAAAGCCTGGCTGCGATTCCAAACGTCGCTGGCTTGAAAGATGAGCATGGAGACATGAAGCAGTTCGTGCGCCAGTTCCGCGCGGTGGGGAGCCGCATCGAGATGCTTTGCGGCGTGGGCGAGATTCTTGCGCCCAGCTATTTCGCGCTCGGCGTCAAAGGCTTTACCAGCGGTCTGATCAATTTCATGCCGGGAACGCCGCGCCGGATTTGGAAGCTGCTTCAGGAGGGAAAACTCGCGGAAGCGGCGCGAGTGGTGGAAAGCGAGGCAATCCCGGTTTTTGATATGAGGAAAAAACGGCCGGGCTATACCACGCTCATTATCAAGGAGGGCATGAACCTGTGCGGTATGAAAGCCGGACCCATGCGGCCGCCGCTCGCGCCGCTGCCGGAGCATGACCGGCAGGAATTGCGCAGTATCCTAACGCGGATTGGCGTACTCAAGGCATAGCGGATTTCGTTTTCAAAACTTATGACCGTTTCCTCTTCCACCCGATCGCTCGCGCTTCTCGTTCTCATCGCCGCCTGCCTTTTTTTCATCGGCCTCGGACGGCTGCCGTTAATTGAACCTGATGAGGGTCGCAACGCCGAGGTCGCGCGCGAAATGGTGGTGACGCACGACTGGATCACGCCCCACTATGACGGCCTGCCTTACCTGGATAAGCCCGTAGTCCTCTTTTGGATGATTGCCACTGCGTTCCGCGCGCTCGGGATGTCTGCGTGGTCGGCGCGTTTTCCCGAGGCGCTTGCCGCGCTCGCCGCCGTGCTGCTTGCCTGGGCGATGGGACGCAGGATGTTCGATGATCGCGTGGGAATTCTAGCTGGAATAATCCTTGCCACGTCACCGCTTTTTTTCGGATTTGCGCGCACGGTGATCTTTGATATGCCGCTCACCCTGCTCGTCACCATCTCGCTCTTTTGTTTCTGGCTCAACCGCCACAGAAATTGCCTGCGCCTGGACGTTCTAGCGTTCGCCGCGATGGGCGCGGCCGCCATCACCAAAGGGCCGGTAGGATTCCTGCTGCCGCTCTTCACACTCGTTGTTTATTACGCGCTGGCGGGCAGATTCCGGGAGCTTAAAAAGGTTCATTGGGGCGTAGGAGGGATCGTATTTTTGGCGGTTGCTCTGCCGTGGTTTATCGACGTTTCGCTGCGCAACCCCGGATTTCCGAAATACGCGTTCTGGGAAGAAAGCCTGCTCCGCTTTACAACGGGCGCGCGAATGCACCGCTCGAATGGGCCGTTCTATTACATTCCCATTTATTTCGCAGGCTTTTTCCCCTGGAGTTTTTTCCTCTTGTTCGCGGCTTGGAAGCGGATCAAAGATTGGCGCAAACTGCGCAGCGAAACGCACGAAGCCGAGATCTTCCTGTTCACTTGGGCTGCGGTCATTTTCGTTTTTTTTTCCCTTTCACGGTCCAAACTGCCGGGATATGTGCTGCCCGCGTTTCCACCCCTCAGTATTTTGGTGGGCAAAGCCTGGCAGGATGCGAGATCAAAACTGGCAACAGGCGCGCCCGGCTGGATGACGGCTGGCTTTGCAGCCGTCGTGTTCGTGGGACTCGCGCTGGGCGCCTTCGCAAAGTCGCTTCACCTTTTGTCGCGTTCTGCAAAGGTTTTGTCGCACATTCCCCCTTCGGTGACGTATCTTCTGCCTGCGGCACTTTTCCATGCAGCGGTAATCCTTGTCGCACTCGGCATTCTGGGCTGGCGCTTTATTCGCCGCGCGCATGGCCAGATGGCGGGTCCGGCGGCCGGATGGTCTGGCTTTGCCGTCGCGGCTCTTGCGGTGCCCTTCCTGGTGATCGCCTTATTTAAACCTCTGGCTGCTTATGCGCAGGCGGATTCAAGCCAGGAACTCGCTCAAACAATTCAAACCAGCCCCGAAAGGGACTTACCAATTTATGGCTACTACTATTTCAGAACGGGTCTCCCTTTCTATCTGCGGCGCACTGTGGGATTAGTTACGGAGGATGGCGACGAAACGACGAGCAATTACATCACGCTTCGCTTTTCCCGACTCAACAACGCGCCCGGCGCAAAGATTGCTCAAGGCGTCTCCGCGCTTCCATTGATCAGCCCCAGCCCGCTGATTAATGGATCGGAATTTCAGAAACTCACCGGCCGCTCCCCATTTCTCCTGATGGCGCGCAACGGCCAAGTGGCCGGCCTGCTCAGCAGCCATGCTGGCATGGAACCTTTATGGACCGGTTGGAGATTTTCCATTCTTCTAGTCCCAGGTGGCAAGAAGCCGGCGCACGCCGAATCGCGCGCTCTAGCTCAGAGTTCTCTCCTGCGCGAGTGAAGTTTAACCCTGCGCATGCTGGGGAGCAGGATTCAACTCCGCCCGCGTTTTGGGCAGGCTTTGCGGGTACTTCTCTTGCAGGAATTTGATTAGGTTTTCCCGAAGGTAGCAGCGCAAGTCCCACGCCGTGCCGGCGTCCTTCGCGTCTGCGAGAGCGCGCAACTCGACGGTGTGTTCTTTCGCGTCCGAGACTTGCAGGACGCACACTTCGCCGCGCCATTTGTCCGTGGATTTTACAAGGCGGTCCAGCTCTTTCCGCACTTCGTCCACCGGAACCGTGTAATCAACGTACAGGTAAACCGAGCCGATCAGATTGGCCGTGATGCGGGTCCAGTTTTGAAAGGGATGCTCGATGAAATAGGTCAGAGGCAGCACCATCCGCCGCCAGTCCCACAGGCGGACCACGACGTAGGTGGACGTGATTTCCTCAATCCAGCCCCATTCGCTTTCAACGATCACGGCGTCTTCCATGCGGATCGGCTGCGTCAGCGCGATTTGTATTCCGGCGATCAGATTGCCAAGCGTCGACTTCATGGCCATGCCAATTATCAGACCAGCGAGTCCGGCTGAGGCCAGCAAGCTGGTGCCAATTGACCGGACCTGGGGAATGCTCAGCAGCATGATCGACACCGCGACTATCAGCACCACAACGCTGAAAATGCGGCGGAGTACGCCTACCTGGGTCTGAATCCTGCGCGCCGCAAGGTTGTCCTCTACGTCAAGACGATATCGAACCGACATCAGGTCCGCAAAAACTTCGGTCAAGACAATGACGATCCACGCAACCGCAGCGATGAGGCACACGCCAATCACGTGCTCCACCGCGTTTCGTGCGACGGTTGGGAGGGGAACCAACGGCATGGTGATGAGCAGCGCCAGTAAAGGCAAAATCCATTTCGCGGGCCTCCGGCCGTGCTTCACCAACGAGGCGTCGATGATCCGTCCAGGTTTGCGCGCGACACGCGCAAGGAGCGCGAACAGAAAATAGTGCGCCACCAGCGCAACGGCGATAGATCCCAGGATAATGCCAGTCCCGAGCAGCCAGTTGTGCCAGTCTGCGTGAAAGTACGCCATCACCGGCATATCTCCTCCCGTGTGAGCTGTGCAAGTCATGAACAGCCACCTTCAGATAAAGTCTGTTCTCTGACGTTTTGCACGCAATACTGTTAGATGGTTGCGCTCTGGGATTCGGATATCCGAAGTAAGTTGTTATCGGGGTAAATTACGCGGCGGCCGCCATTTTAAGGCTTCGGTTTTCCCGTATTTGAATCGCCGAGGAGGGTCTTGGCAATCGTCTGTAGCTGCATGAAAGAAGTGCCTTCATAAATCTTGCCGATTTTGGCGTCGCGGAGATACTTCTCAGCCGGATAATCTTTGGTATAACCGCATCCTCCAAAAATCTCGACGGCTTCCGACGCCGCGCGCTCCGCAACCTGGGAGGCGAAATATTTTGCCATCGCCGCCTCGCGCGTGAACGGCAGGCCCGCGTCTTTTAAGCGCGCGGCGTTGTATATCATCAACCGGGCCGCTTCAATTTCCGTGGCGAGCCGGGCAATCTGGAATTGAATGGCTTGGAAGGCGGCGAGAGGCTTTCCAAACTGGCGCCGCTCCTTGGCATAAGCAATGGCATGATCGAGCGCGCCGCGCGCGATTCCTGCCATCTGGGCGGCAATGCCAATGCGCCCTTCGTTGAGCGTTTCAATAGCCACTTTGTAGCCCCGTCCCACCTCGCCCAGCACGTTTGTCCTGGGCACGCGGCAATCTTCGAGGATCAGCTCGCACGTGGACGAGGCCCGGATGCCGAGCTTATCTTCCTTCTTGCCTACTGAAAAACCGGGAGTGTTGCGTTCGACCATGAAAGCCGTGATGCCGCGATGGGCGAGCGCGCGATCCACCGTGGCAAAAACAATAAAAAGACCTGCTTCCTGGGCATTCGTAATCCATAGCTTGCGGCCATTAAGAACAAAGTGACCGCCCTCGTCTTTCGCCCGCGTTTCAAGGGCAAAAGCATCACTGCCCGACTGAGCTTCAGAGAGAGCGTAGGCGCCCACCGTGTCTTTGGCGAGCCGCGGCAAAAAGCTTTTCTTCTGTTCCTCCGTCCCCCAGCGCAGGATCGCGTTTTCCACTAGCGTGTTTTGGACGTCGATGATGACCGAAGCCGAGGCGTCTACGCGCGCGAACTCCTCCACTGCCAGAATGGACATGAAGAAGGTCCCGCCGCTTCCACCGTAGGCTTCGGGCACGCCGACGCCCATAAATCCCTGCG
>DASZAA010000373.1:0-14708 GCA_035945615.1 Terriglobia bacterium | reverse complement strand
CAGCGAAATCGAATGCGAGTGGAAGCGGCTGGAGCGCTCCTGCCGCGCCTGCACGGTTCCCACGTGAAACGCGTTTTCGCTTTCCTCTTGAAGCTTGATGTGTTCGACTGCCGAGTTTTCGCCCACCACCACTTCCGTCACCGTGTTGGTGAAATAGGCCTCGCCCGAAAGCGCCGCGTAGCTCTCAATTACCGTTGCCTTCACGTCCCGACCGGCGACGATGAGCGTGCGCGGATGCGTCACCGTGCCGGCCGAACCACGCGTGCGCACGTGAATAATGTGAATGGGATTTTTCAGCGCCTCGCCGTTGGCAATCTGGACAAATGCGCCGTCGTGGATAAAAGCCGTGTTCAACGCTACGAAAGCGTTGCGCTGGATTTCAGCGTGCCGCGCAAGATGTTCCTCCAGTTGTTTCGCCGGCATTTCAAACGCTGCCGCCAGGTTCACCACCCGCGCGCCTTGAGGAACATTTTCCAGCAACGAAAGCTCCGGCTTGAAAAAACCATTGACGAAAACCAGGCGCGCGGAGACGTCCTCCAGCAGGAAGGGTTTGAGATGCCCCAGTGTGACACCATCCCTCCCGGCGGACGCGCGCTCAAAAGATGCGCTCGCCACCGGCGCCACGTTGGTAAAACGCCAGTCTTCCTGGCGTGTGGTCGGGAAGCCAGCTTCGGCAAACTGTTCCATCGCCGCCTTGCGCAACGGCTGAACCCACGAAGCCGCCGGCGCCGCCTCGCGCTCGAGCCGCGCAAAATCCGCAAAATAAGTTTCCGTTGTTTCTTTCAAAGTTTCAGGCATTACTTGTAATAATTCCTCGTCTGTAGTTAGTCGTTGGTTGTCTATTACGCCCTATGCGAATCCGTATCGAAGCCCTGAATTGCTACTGAGTACGGACAACAATCACACCGTCTGCAATTCCTCTTCAAGCCAGCCGTAGCCTTTCTTCTCGAGCTCAAGCGCCAGCTCTTTATAACCGGATTTCACCATCCGGCCGTTATACAGCACGTGCACGAAATCGGGCACGATGTAGTTCAGCAGTCGCTGATAGTGTGTTACTACAATGATGGCGCGGTCCTTGCTGCGCAGCGCGTTCACGCCGTCAGCCACCACGCGCAGCGCGTCGATATCGAGTCCAGAATCGGTCTCATCCAGAATGGCAAGCCTCGGCTCAAGCACCGCCATCTGGAAAATCTCATTACGTTTTTTCTCGCCGCCCGAAAAGCCTTCGTTCACGGCGCGATTCATCAGGGACTCGTCGATGTTCAGAATCTTCATCTTCTCGCGTACCAGCGTCAGGAAATCTATGGCGTCGAGGTCGGAAAGCCCTTTGTGCTTGCGAATGTTGTTGAGCGCCGCTTTGAGGAAATACATATTGTTCACACCGGGAATTTCCATGGGGTATTGAAATGCCAGGAAGATGCCTTCGCGGGCGCGGTCCTCGGGTGCCATGGCGATGAGGTCCTTGCCCTCGTAATCAACCTCGCCCGCCGTCACTTCGTATGCCGGATGTCCCGCGAGCACCTGCGCCAACGTACTCTTGCCCGAGCCGTTCGGACCCATGATGGCGTGGACTTCCCCAACGTTTACCTTCAGATTGAGGCCTTTTAGGATTTCTTTGCCTGCGACCTTGGCATGTAGATTCTTGATTTCAAGCATTCAACACTCCGTTGTTGGAACTGGAAAATAGACGGTGCAATAGCGCAACCAGCGCCCCGTTATTCAAATAAATCGGACGTCTTCACCGAAAACCCTAGCAACAGCTCCGGCTCTTCGAGCGCCTCATCGCCCGTGCGGCGGGTGACTACGCCAGCCGATCCATAGACATAAACCTCGTGCTCCTCGGGATAGATAACCCACACGCGCTTACATCCCGCAGCGAAGTAGTCGCTGACTTTTTGATCCATCTCGCGCAGTGTATTTGAAGGGGAAATCACCTCAATGGCGAGATCGGGCGCCCCTTCCGGCAGCCGGTGAAGATCTTCCAGGCGTCCTTTGCGAACGAAAGCGATATCGGGAATCCGCACCGTACGTTGCGACAGAACGAAAGCCTGTTCTGAAACTACTGTGCCTAGACCTTTGCCTTTTAAGAAAGCGCCGAGGAGAATCAGCAATCTATCGCGAACCAGATTGTGAAGCGGCATTGTCGGCGACATCTGAACCAGCTCCCCCTCGACCAACTCATATTTGCAGTCCTCCGGCTCCGGCAAGCTAAGAAAATCTTCCAGCGTCATTAGCGTTTTGGTCGCCATTGTCACACCCGCCCTAATCCAAAATCACTTCCATCCCATGCGCGCGCTGAGCGACGTAATGTGCGCAGTGTGATGCCGCGCATGCCAGGCGTACATCGCCAGGTTTTGGTCAATTGTCATCGAGCCGCGCTCTGGGTGCACAAACGTCCGCTCGAAATCCGCCGCCTCCAGCGACTTCAGCAGCAAAACAAGGCGCTGGTGCAGTGATTCGAAAAGGGCAAGTGAGAGTTCAACTGGAGCCGTCTTGGCGTCCGCGAGCTCGGCCCACTTCGCCTGATCGTACGGTTTGATGCCTGGCTGATTTTCAGTCAGCGCGAGCCTCAGACGGACGTAAGCGTTCAGATGGCTGTCGGCCAGGTGGTGAGCCACTTGGCGCACCGTCCAGCCGCCTTCGCGGTAGGGCGTATCAAGCTGGGCGTCATCAAGACCCGCTACGGCCGCTCTAAGGCGCGCCGGCGCTTCCGCAATCTCTCCAATCAAATGCTCGCGCTGCGCGTAGCTCAGCTTGCCCTCAGGCTTGAATTTTCCCAACGGATACCGCGCGTCTGCCGTTGCCGCTTCCATTGTTTCTCCAATCTTCCGTGTGCCGCCGAAAAGCCTCGCGTGGAGCATCACAACTCACGCGCTCTTCCGGCTCTGGTCTGACGTCAAAACTTGTTGGAACGAAAAATTCGGGATATCGGCGCGTTCCCGCGCATGTTCAACCGTCATGCTGACAAGATTCCCTTGGGCATCAAACTCAACCAGGTGTTTTCATCCAAATCTTTGCTCTCGTTGACTTCAGCCTCTTTGAAGACAATGTAAATCGTGTCGGTATCCTCAAAATACTGGACTCTCATTTGGCAGCCGTTTTTCAGCCCCGTGAGGGGCGCCGTCATTTGGCCCACGGCGCCAGCCGTGGGAAAGTAATGACTCATTACTTAAATCAGCCCCTTCAGGGGCGGCATCTTAACCCGGCAAATAACGCGGATCGTAAGCAATTTCATGCTTCTTCAAAAACGCCACGACCTCTTCTTGAAAGCTCATCTTCTGATGATGCTGCTCTTGCCTTTCGATATACCGCTTCACGGTATCTGCATTTGACATGCTCACGCTAAACGCCGTATAGCCCGTTTGCCAAGCGAATTTCTGTAGCTCCGGCCGGCGCCTTTTCACCCAACCCGACGAACTCGCTTTGACTTTCTCCATCATGTCAGCGAGCGCCACGCTTGGTGGCTGCATAAACAGCATGTGCACGTGATCCGTCACTCCGTTCACTATGAGGGACTGCCCTCCCAACTTGTTTACCGTCCCGCCGAGATAAGCAAATAATTCCCGTCTCACTTCCTCCCGAAGCCAGGGATGGCGATCCTTCGTGCTGAAGAGCGCGTGAATAAGAATGTTCGAGTATGTGTGCCCCACATGATGCCGCCCCTAACGGGGCTTGCTCCTCAAATCACAACCCGCATTCCCACGGCTTGCGCCGTGGGCCACATGATTACGCCCCTTCGGGACTTCAAAACTTGTGTAGCGCAGCATTTCGCTTCGCAGAAACTCTGTGGCTTTTTCCTGAGCCCACGAAGAGCCGCGACTTAACAAAACAAGTCGGCGCTACTCGCTGGGGAGAATCATTCCGTCAAATGCTCGACACATGCCGAGCGGCAGCATAGTATCGGGCAGCGAATTTAAGTTGAGAAATAATGTCATCTGATAGGTAACTCTCGACCCGCCAAGTTGCTGATTGACTTCAAACAGTCCCACGCCACCCAATCTTTGGTGTTTTTGATCGGCAAAGTAACCCTTGCCTGCAACGCCGCTTGAGGCGTAGAGCGCCAACCCAGCAATTAGGCTAGGGTTCAATGTAAGGCCTATAAATAAGTCGTCAGCTATGATCAAAAGGTTTGGTGTGTTATCCCCGAATTTTTTGTACGCTTTGTCGATCGCAAAGCGTAACTTCTGCCATGTTTCCACGGCGCCACCTTCTCCATCGATGTACTTGCCCTGCTTCAACCGCCCAGCCCTACGTTCCTCTGGAGTAACCTGACCTTCCCAACCGGGACTTTTTACTTCAACGAACACACGTTGTTTCTCTGATCCCTCCACAAAAAACTCGCCCTCGTTGCCTCCGGCCCCTTTTGGCTTCCACTCAACTACTCTGAAACCATTGTCACTAAAATGCCGTGCCACTCTTAATTCGGCAATGGCAGAGTCGCGCTGGCTATTGCTGCCCTGCAGAGCGCCCAGGTACTTGTCAAACTGGTTCTCCTTCTTGGCGAATTGCAATAACTCCTCGAACTCGTCCGCATACTTCTGCCAGGCGGGGTACTCATCGGTCCACTTAGCACCGCTCTTGACCGCATTTGTGAGGGAACCGAGCACAGGCTTTTCGAACCGTCCCACGGCGTTGGCCGTGACTAGTTGCTCCGCCAATTGGCGCGCAAACTGGCCGAAGGCTGATCGCATTCCTATTTCATCCGTCATATAGCTATAGCCAAGCTGAACCTGTCGCATTGCAACTCACTAATCCAAAGTCGTCAATCAAACATCAAAAATCATCCCACACTGCCTTCCAGGCTCACGCTCAGCAGCTTTTGCGCTTCGACGGCGAACTCCATGGGCAGCGCCTTGAAGACTTCCTTGCAGAAGCCGTTGACGATCATCGAAACCGCGTCTTCGGTTGAGATGCCTCGCTGGCGGCAATAGAAAATCTGGTCTTCGCCGATCTTCGAGGTGGACGCCTCGTGCTCCACTTGCGTGGTGTTGTTGCGGACCTCAAGGTAGGGAAACGTGTGCGCGCCACATTTATCGCCGATCAGCAGAGAATCGCACTGCGAGTAATTCCGCGCGCCCGTCGCGCCCTTGAGCACCTTCACCATGCCGCGATATGTGTTCTGGCCGCGCCCAGCGGAAATGCCCTTTGAGACGATCGTGCTCTTAGTGTTTTTGCCGATGTGGATCATCTTGGTGCCCGTATCGGCCTGCTGGTAATTATTGGTGACCGCCACCGAGTAGAACTCACCCACCGAATTGTCGCCCTGCAACAGACAGCCGGGATACTTCCAGGTGATTGCCGAGCCGGTCTCCACCTGGGTCCAGGAAATCTTGGAATTCACGCCCAGACACTTGCCGCGCTTGGTGACGAAGTTGTAGATGCCGCCCTTGCCGTTCTTATCGCCCGGGTACCAGTTCTGCACGGTCGAGTACTTGATTTGCGCATTGTCCAGCGCCACCAACTCCACCACCGCGGCGTGCAGTTGATTGGTGTCGCGCATGGGCGCCGTGCAGCCTTCGAGATAGCTCACGTAGGCGCCTTCGTCGGCGATAATCAGTGTGCGCTCGAACTGGCCGGAATCCTTGGCGTTGATGCGGAAGTAAGTGGAAAGCTCCATCGGGCAGCGCACGCCCTTGGGAATGTAGGCGAATGAACCGTCGCTGAACACGGCGGAGTTGAGCGTGGCGTAGAAGTTGTCGGTATACGGTACCACGGAGCCGAGGTATTTCTTCACCAGATCGGGGTGGTTCTGTACGGCTTCAGACATTGAACAGAAAATGATACCCAGCGAGGCCAGCTTCTCGCGGTAAGTTGTCGCCACCGAAACGCTATCGAACACCGCGTCCACTGCTACTCCGGCGAGTAGTTCGCGCTCTCGCAGCGGAATGCCCAGCTTTTCATAAGTCTCTAGCAGTTTCGGGTCAACTTCTTCGAGGCTCTTCGGGCCGTCATTCTTCGTCTTCGGTGCAGAATAGTACGTAATGGCCTGGTAATCGATGGGAGGAAAGTGCACGTTGCCCCACTTCGGCTCGGTCATCGTCACCCAATGGCGGTAAGCCTTGAGCCGCCACTCCAGCATGAACTCCGGCTCGTGCTTTTTTGCCGAAATCGCCTGAATCGTATCCTCATTCAAGCCTTTTGGGACGGTATCCGCCTCAATCTCGGTGACAAAACCGAACTTATACTCTTTATTAGTGAGTTGTTCAATTGAAGTGACTTCCGTGCTCATCTTTCACACTCCCCGTGGCCGTTTCGGAATCGACTGCTAGAAGCTACTTTTCCGCCACTTTTAAGTTTATAAATACTATACAAAATAGTCAAGAAGGGTCTAAATGTTTTTTGCTCTTATAGTTGCGCCGACTAGCCAACATCGGATTCATTTCCTTAGTATCAAGGCTAGTCGATACTGTACGTTCCGGTCAAGATAGAAACAATCCAGCGGTGGCTGAGGGGTCGCAAATGGGAGATGCGCGAATTAAATGGCGATGCGAATCAGTTGAAGGTCCGGCGAATCCTATTCCCCCGGCTGACAGCCGGAACGCCTTCAGAATCGCCTTCCGGGAATTAGGATGCCAGCCTTAGCATTCGCTCATAATAACGTGCTGAGGATAGCGCAACTATCCGGTTTTAGAATCGCTTGCGGACTTCTTTCCAGGCAACCCAATAGATGCGCGGAAAGCCATTTGGGTGTAGGATATGTGCCGTTCGCTGGCTTCCGTTTCACTTTGTGATTGAAATATTTAATAATTCCTTCCGTTGAACGAGGAATGCGCTAATATGCGGTTGTACGGATGGTCTTCTAATTACTCAGGAATTGGCATAGATTGTTTGCTATGACGCACAAGCAGCTTGCGGGTAGCTTCGCGGCATTGGTTTCTCAACAAGATCGATCCCTAAGCTCGTCTTAAACAATCGGGACAAAACGAGGTGAGATTATGAGCACAACGCCCTATACAAATCCCCCGGAATTCAGCGGGCTGGTTCAAATCGGATCCAAGGAAGACCTCATCCGGCAGCGCCTAGAAGATGAGCGGCAGCGCCTTGAGAAAGAAGCCGGAATCGAAAAACGCGCTACAGTACGTTTCCAAAAGCCGGTTGAGAATCCGTTTGTCCGCTCGCAGCGGGATAATACAACGATTCTCTTTGGCGGGCTCACCTGGAAGCACGAAAAACTCGTGCACGGGACGCTCGAGAGCCTGGGCTACCGCTGCGAGGCGCTGCCCGTGCCGAACAAGAAGGCTTTTCAGCTCGGTAAAGAATACGGCAACAACGGCCAATGCAATCCCACCTACTTTACGGTAGGCAACCTTGTGGAATACGTTCAAAGCCTCGAAGAAAAAGGCCTGAGCAAGAAAGAAATTATTGACCGCTACGTGTTCTTCACCGCTGGCGCGTGCGGCCCGTGCCGCTTTGGCATGTATGAGGCGGAATACCGTTTGGCGCTGCGCAACGCCGGGTTCGACGGCTTCCGCGTGCTGCTCTTCCAGCAAGGCGGGGGACTTAATCAGGCAGAGGCTGCCGCGGGCCTGGAGATGAATCTTGACTTCTTCCTTGGCATTCTCAACGCGCTCAACATCGGCGACGTGGTGAATGACGTGGCCTATCAGATTCGCCCCTACGAAGTGAACCCGGGCGAAACTGACCGCGTGCTCGACGAGTGCATGGACCTGCTACACGAAGTGATGCGCCGCAAGCAGCCTTATACGCTCGAAGGCAAGCTCGGATCGATGCTGAAAAATACCTCTTTTTCAGGAACGGCGGAACTGCTCGGCAAATTCATCAACCAACTTTACGGCGACGATTACACCGCCGCGCTCGAAGAGGTGCGCGAACGCTTTAACGCCATCCCCATCGACCGCACGCGGGTAAAGCCCCTGGTCAAGATCACTGGCGAGTTCTGGGCGCAGACCACCGAAGGCGACGGGAACTTTAATATGTTTCGTTTCCTCGAAAAGGAGGGCGCGCAGGTGCTGGTGGAGCCGATCGGCACCTGGATTATGTACATGATCCATCAGGCCAAGCAGAAAATTAAGGACGAAAAGGGCCTTGACCTGATTGCCAACCGTATCCCCAAGTGGAACTTGGCCAAGGTTTTCGGCAGCCATTTCGATACCAAGCAGAAGCTGATGAAGCTGACGTTTGCCGAGTCCATCTTTAAACGCGAATACCACAAACTGATTGATGCTCTTGGCTCCGTCGCGCATCACCTGACCGACCAATACGAAATGCAGCGGCTCGGCCACCCGTTCTACAATTCTCGCGCGGGCGGCGGCGAGGGCCATCTGGAAGTTGCCAAGAACATCTATTATTCAAACAAAGACCTCGCCCACATGGTGCTGAGCCTCAAGCCCTTCGGCTGTATGCCTTCCACTCAGTCAGACGGCGCGCAATCCGCCGTGGTCTCACAATACAAAGACATGATCTTCCTCCCAATTGAAACCTCCGGCGAAGGCGATGTGAACGCCCACAGCCGAGTTCAGATGGCGCTCGGCGAAGCTAAAGTGCGGGCGAAGAACGAAATGAAGGCTGCTCTCGAGGAAGCCGGCTGCACGCTCGAAGAAGTGCAGGATTTCGTCAAG
Source organism: Terriglobia bacterium (assembly GCA_035945615.1). Taxonomy (GTDB): domain Bacteria; phylum Acidobacteriota; class Terriglobia; order UBA7540; family UBA7540; genus RH2-MAG17b. The sequence continues at coordinate 6,129 of DASZAA010000373.1, read as the reverse complement.
GACCATCCTGAAATGCAACAGCCCATGTATAAGTTCGGTCACCACAAAGGCGTGGTGGGCGTAGCTGCCAACTTCGTGCTGCACACCGCTGAGCGCATGAAAGCCGAAATGCGCGAAGCTGTGGCGGTGTAGCGCATCCTAACCTCCTTCGCGAGGCTTTCGATGCTGAACGACACTGGGAAAGTCGTGGGCTTTGTTCCTACGGTCCAACCTGGGAAAGCGCGCTCATTCTACGAAGGCGTGCTAAAGCTCCCTTTGATCAGCGTGGACAGCTTTGCTTCCGTGTTCAACGCCAATGGAACCATGCTGCGCGTCACGAAGGTCGCCGAATTTAAGCCGCACCCGTTTACGATTCTCGGGTGGGCAGTGGCGGACGTAAACACCACGGTGCTGGACCTGCAAGCGCAGGGCGTGCGTTTCGAGAAATACGCCGGGATGAATCAAGATGAGCGCGGAATTTGGACTTCGCCGAATGGCGCCAAGGTGGCGTGGTTCAAAGATCCAGATGGCAATGTTTTGGGCATCACGCAATATCCTTAGTAGACGCGAGAATCTGCGCGAATATCCGGCGGGGGAGAAAGGTTGGAGAGGAACATGGCAGGCAACGTAAAGGCTGTACCCGAGGGTTTAAGAACCATTACGGCGGCGCTTACTGTGAGCAACGGGAACAAGGCGCTCGAGTTCTACAAGCAGGCATTTGGCGCGGAAGTGCGCGGCGTTCATCATGGCCCGGATGGCAAAGTAGCGCACGCTGAGATTAAGATTGGCGATTCGGTAGTGATGCTTTCTGACGAGTTTCCTCCCATGGCGGTCTCGCCGCAGACAATTGGTGGCACAGCCACCGGTCTGATTATTTACGCCGAGAACATCGACCAGCTTTGGGACCGGGCGATTAAAGCAGGCGGAACAGTGACGATGCCGCTGGCCGATCAGTTTTGGGGCGACCGGTGGGGGACCCTTACCGATCCATTCGGCCATCGCTGGTCGCTTGCCCAGCACGTCGAAGACGTGGCGCCGGACGAGTTGAACCGCCGCAGCAAAGAGATGTTTGCCAAGATGGCGCAGGCGCACGCTCAGACGAATTAATATCTGCTCGTGGTCACTGTAGCGACGGCGTCTCGCCGCCGGTTGTTGCTCTTCAAAATCCGGCGGCCGGATGTCGCCGCTTCAAAATGGAAACGAGGCAATATGAACATCCCCAGCCCTAAAAATCTGATGGTCGGCCTGGACGTAGGATCGACCACGGTTAAGTCCGTCGTCGTCGACCGCGAGAGCCAGCAAATCCTTTGGAGCGACTATCAGCGCCACGACACCAAGCAGCCCGAAAAGTGCCTGGAATTCCTCAAGCGCATGGAAGCTGATACGGGCATTAAGGCGGGGGAGACGCGCATTTTCATCACCGGCAGTGGAGGCGGGGGGATTGCCGGACATGTCGGCGCGAAGTTTGTACAGGAAGTAAACGCCGTCTCACTCGCGGTTGAGCATCTCTACCCAGAGTGCGGCTCGGTAGTTGAATTGGGCGGGCAGGACGCCAAGATCATCATTTTTAAGGAAGACCCAGAGACCGGCCGCAAGAAAAAAATCCCTTCCATGAATGACAAGTGCGCTGGAGGCACGGGCGCCGTCATCGACAAGATCAACGCCAAGCTGCGCATCCCCGCTGAGCAACTCTGCCAGATGGGCTATTTCGGGCTGAAGCTACATCCAGTAGCGGGCAAGTGCGGTGTTTTCGCGGAAACCGACGTGAATGGCCTGCAGAAGAGCGGCGTGCCGCCCAATGAGTTGATGGCATCGCTCTTCGAGGCGATTATCCAGCAGAACCTGGCTGTGCTCACGCGCGGCAACACGCTGCGTCCGGTAGTGCTGCTGCTCGGCGGCCCCAACACCTACATCACGGGAATGCGGGACTGTTGGAAGCACAACATTCCTAAAGTCTGGGAGGAGCGCAATTTTCCGCTGCCCGAAGGCAAGGACCCGAAGGAACTCATTAAGGTTCCAGAAAACGCGCAGTATTTTGCCGCGCTCGGTTGCGTGCGCTACGGCATGGACGAAGACGAGGAAATCGGTGTCTACCAGGGCCATGAAAAACTCGAATGGTACATGAACGTGGGGAGGCTCGAGGAGAAGAAAAAGCGTGGCGGCAGCGGTCTCTATAAGACCGAAGACGAACTCGCAGGCTTCAAGGATCGCTACCGGCCCAAGAAGTTCGTCCCGCACACGTTCAAACCGGGCGAGCATGTCGAAGCGTTCATGGGCATCGATGGCGGGTCCACGTCCACCAAGGCAGTGCTGGTAAACCATCAGGGTGAAGTGATGGTGAAGTGCTACCAGCTTTCCAAGGGCAATCCACTCGAAGACACCAAGGAAATGTTCGCCAACCTCCGCAAGCAGGTGGAATCCCAAGGCGCGACGGTGGAACTGCTGGGTGTCGGCTCGACCGGATACGCCAAAGACATTCTGAAGGACGTGCTCCAGGCCGATGTAGCCATTGTTGAAACCGTGGCCCACACGGAAGCGGCCCTGCATTTTTACCCCGATGCAGACGTGATCTGCGACGTGGGCGGCCAGGACATCAAGCTGATCATCCTGCAGGATGGCCGCGTGAAAGATTTTAAGCTCAATACGCAATGCTCCGCGGGCAACGGCTATTTTTTGCAATCCACTTGCGTGGGTTTCGGCCACGATGTGATGGAGTATGCCGACCTTGCTTTCAGCGCCAAGGCCATGCCCATGTTCGGCTATGGCTGCGCCGTTTTCATGCAGTCCGACATTGTGGATTTTCAGCGCCAGGGCTGGAAGCCGGAAGAGATCATGGCCGGACTTGCCAACGTGCTGCCCAAAAACATCTGGCTCTACGTCTCGCAGATTCCCAACCTGGCTTCGCTCGGCAAAACCTTTGTGCTGCAGGGCGGCACTCAGCACAACCTGGCGGCGGTGAAGTCGCAGGTGGATTTCATCGAATCGCGATTCAAGGATAAGGGCGCAAAACCCAATGTCATCGTGCACGAGCATTGCGGTGAATCGGGCGCGATTGGGGCGGCGCTCGAAGTGCGGCGGCTCTATAACAACGGCATGAGGACCAAATTTATTGGCTTCGATGCCGTGGAGAACATTTCTTACGTCACGCATCGCAGCGAAGAGACGCGCTGCTACTTCTGCAAGAACAAGTGTATGAGGACGTTCATCGATGTGAATATTTCCGGCGCGGACGAATCCTGGAAGAAATCGAAGATTCCGCTGGTCAAAGATATTAAGCGCCTGATCGTGGGCAATAGTTGCGAAAAGGGCTTGGTCGAAGACGTGAACGACATGCGCGAGATCAAAAAGGGCCTCGACCAGATGAAGGATCAAAACCCGAACATGGCGGAGGTGGGCGCGCGCTATGCCTTCCGCGCTTACAATCCGCCCGTAGTCGCTGATCCGCAGCCCAAGCACACGTTCACCAGCGCCGCGAAGAAACGCGCCGAAGCCATGAAGCGGCGCAAGACGCTGCGCATCGGCATCCCGCGCATTTTGAATATGTATTCGGTGAACCCCATTTTCAGCGCCTACTTCGAGGCGTTGGGTATCCCGGAAGAAAACCTGATTTACTCGGATTACACCAACGAGCAACTCTACAAAGAGGGCGCGAAGCGCGGCGCCATCGACCCGTGTTTCCCCTCTAAGATTGGCATTCCGCACGTGCACAACCTGCTCTACGTGATCCACAAGAAGAAGCCGCTCGACATCATCTTTTGCCCCATGATTGACGACCTGCCGAGCGACATGCAGTTCGTGCAGGGGCATCGTTCCTGCCCGACCGTGGCCACCACGCCCGAGGCGGTAAAGGCGGCCTTCATTAAAGAAGGCGACATCTTCAAGGAAAACAACATCCTTTTTCTTGATACGTTTGTCAATACGAGAAGCCCGTCGCTGCTGGCGAAACAGCTCTACGATGAGTTCCATGATATTTTCGGCCTTTCGATGGAAGAAAACCTGCGCGCAGTTGAGGCGGGCTACAAGGCGCAGGATAAGTTCATGAACGGCGTTCTGCGCGCCCAGGGCCGCGAAATCCTGAAGCAGCTTGAGGCGGAAGACCGCATTGGCATTGTGCTGCTTGGCCGGCCTTACCACAACGATCCAGGCGTCAATCACGAAATCATGGAAGAGTTCCAGAAGATCGGTTATCCGGTGCTCACGCTGCAATCGCTGCCGCTGGACGACGATATTCTGATGCCGCTCTTCAAGGAAGACATTGAGGCGGGTCTGATCGAGCACCCGTGCGACATTCGAGACGTGTGGAAGAATAGCTACAGCGAAAATACCTCACAGAAAGTTTGGGCGGCGAAGTATACCGCCCGCCATCCCAACCTCGTGGCGCTTGAGCTTTCCAGCTTTAAGTGTGGCCACGACGCCCCCATCTACTCCGTTGTCGAAGAGACCGTCACCAAGTCCGGCACCCCGTATTTCTCCTTTAAGGACATCGACGAGAATAAGCCCACTGGTTCCATCAAAATCCGCGTCGAAACCATCGGCTACTTCCTCAAGCGCTACCGCGAAGACATGGTGCGCAATAAGAAGAAGGAGCAGGACGTGGAAGCGAAGCTGCGCGAATTTGAAGCGAAGCTGCGCGCCGAGATGGATGCGCTGCCCGTCGGTCCTCCGCCCGCTCCCTACGAAGCCGAAACGCCGGTGGGCATTAACGCCATAAGACGAGAAGAATAAAAAAACTGAGGGGGGGGAGTGCGAGATTCGCGATGCGATGAGAGATAATCTCTTCTAGACACGAGCGATCCTGGCTGCGCTCTATCCCAACGGTGCGTAATATGACATTTGAGATTTGAAGATTTGAGAGATTGACATGACCTACGACCGTTTCGAGCAGCTTCCGGTCTGGCAGGCGGCTATCAAGCTGGGGCAGCGTGTCTACGCGATGACGAAACATCCTGTGTTCCGGCGCGAGCGAAGCTTTCGCGACCAGATCGAGCGGGCCGCGGTCTCAGTCTCCAATAATATTGCCGAAGGCTTTGAGCGAGGAACAACACAAGAACTGCTCACGTTTCTTTATATCGCCCGCGGGTCAGCTGGCGAGGTCCGCTCGATGCTTTGTTTAATAGAGGGGATTCCGGATTTCTCAGGTCTCAAATCTGAAATTTCAAATTTGAAATTAGAGGCCGAAGGGATTTCAAGGCAATTGCGCGCCTGGGCGGATAAACTTCAGAACACCGGCATCAAGGGCCAGCGATACCTTGATGAGAAAGCCCGCCGGCGCGAGAAATCGGAGCGCGAGAGGAAGAAATTTCTGAGCGAGCTTGAACAATTTCGCAGGAAAACAGTCGCAAGTTAACTCTGGCTCGAAGCACTTTCACCCCGGATTTGGCTACTCGAACTTATTACCTTCGCATGTCCACAAAGAAATTTGAAACCCGATCCTACCACTGATGCCGAAATGCGCATCGACAGTCTGAGTCTTTTCTGACCCGAGGGCGGGCGTAAGCTCCAGCCAACAACCGAGGGCATCGTCAATCGCGGCCGCGTGAAGCCACGTGGCGCTTGCCGGCCCCGCGCTCTCAATAGTACTCAGCCCGCGCCGTCCATCCGCGACGCACGCAGGAAAACTTAAAGTTGTCTTACCAAAGGCCGATAGAATTTATAACGAGGGCTTTGTGATCCACGGGCGCGGCGCGGAGGCTATGTTATTTGTTTAGCGCACAATTCAAAGAAGACGGAGCAGTGAGACCACCTGGGGCACAGGTTAATTCATGAAGAAGATTTCGGTTCTTATCATAGACGATTCGTCTGTCATGCGGAAAATTATAGAACGCTCCCTCCGGCAGGCCGGTCTTGAGCTGGAAAAGGTCATCGAAGCGGATAACGGCGCGGATGCGTTAACCATGGTTGAGGCCAACGCGATCGATCTCATTTTCAGTGATGTGAATATGCCTAAAATGGACGGGCTTGAATTTCTTCGCCAAATCCAGGGCATTGAAAAAGCTAAGGGCATCCCCATTTTAATGATCACGACGGACGGCAGCGAGCAGAAGGTGGTGGAAGCCATCACGCTAGGCGCCAAAGGGTATATTCGCAAGCCCTTCAGCGCGGACCAAGTCCGGGCGCAAGTCGCGCAATTACTGCCGCAGTGAATATGCG
>DASZAA010000372.1:0-13697 GCA_035945615.1 Terriglobia bacterium | reverse complement strand
GCTCATCCCGGCAAGCCGGTCTGCCTAGTGGTGGGCGGAGAAGTCACTTGCCCAGTAATAGGCCGCGGTGTGGGCGGGCGTAACCTCTCATTCGTGCTATACGCAGCACAAAAAATTGAGGGACAAAAGCGCGTGGTGCTGAGTTGCGCCACCGACGGGCGCGACGGCAATAGTCCATCATGCGGCGGCGTTGCCGACGGGCACACCGTTTCCCGCGCTCGCGCCCGCGGCCTGGATGCGGAGAGCGCGTTAAGCCAGAGCGATGCCTATCATTTCTTCCGTGCGCTGGGGGAGACGATTGAAACAGGGTTCACCGATAATAACGTCCGCGATCTGCGGTTGCTCATGAGCTTCGAGTAATCCAGATGGCGGCTGAGCACGAAACAGTCCAAGGAGGATGTTATGCCGGAATCTATTGGTTTTATCGGGCTTGGGATCATGGGTCAGCCGATGGCTTTGAACTTGATTAAGGCAGGACACAAAGTAACGGTTTTTAACCGCACCCGCAGCAAATCGGAACCGCTCGAAAAAGCGGGCGCGCGTGTGGCTGCAAACCCTGCCGACACCGCGCGTGACGCGGACATCGTCATGACCATTGTCAGCGACTCCGCCGCAATGGAGGAGACAATGCTCGGAAAGAATGGAATGATCGAGGCCGTCCGCAACGGCGCCCTGGTTATTGATTCAAGCACCATCAGTCCCGTGGTCAGCCGTAAGCTGGCGTGCCACGTAGCGGGCAAGGGCGCGCAAATGCTGGACGCCCCAGTGACCGGCAGCAAGAATGGAGCGGAAAAAGGCGAATTGACGTTTATGATTGGCGGCGAGCGGTCCACTTTTGACCGTGCCCTGCCAGTCCTGCGTATTCTCGGCAAAAAGCACATCTACTGCGGCGGGAACGGGGCCGGGCTTTCGGCCAAGCTGGCGCAGAATGCGATTCAGGCCACGATGGTCGAAATCTTTTGCGAAGGTTTTGTGCTGGCCACTAAAGCCGGTGTAAAGCCGGAATCGATGTTCGAGATCATTCAGTCGAGCATGGCTCGCGCCAATTTGACGGATTTCAAAGCCCCCTTCATCTTCAAGGGCGACTTCACGCCCTACTTCCCTTTGAAGTGGATGCACAAGGACTTAACGCTGGCCATGGAAGCGGCCTACGCGCAAAACGTCGCCATGCCCGCCGCCGCCGCCGTGAAGGAGGTCTATGCCGCCGCCAAGGCCACGGGCAAGGCCGAATTGGACTACGCTGCTGTGATTATGTTTCTCGAAGACATTGCGGGAGTGAAAGTGAGAACTTCCGCCGGAGCGGCTACGGGTTCGTAACAAGCTGTTGAACAATCAATGACATTGCGTAAAGACTCCGAGGCGCAGAGAGAAGCCGCTTTATTGCTGTAGCGGCTGACCCTTACGAACTTCGGCCGCCGCTACAGGATAAACATCGCCAACGGCGCTCAGCATAATTTTGGATAAGAATCGCCGCTAGTGCCGGTCATACCGCAACGCGGCGCGACACTGTTCGATGGCTTGGTTGGTAAGGTCCAAGGCTGAAGCGCGGTGGCCCCCGAAGTCATGGGCGCCGTGCGCCAAGTGATTGCGGGCGTTTTCGAGAGCCGCCATCGCCGCGCGGATTTCCGGATGCGGTTCGGCGGGCATGGCCGCGGGAGCCGGAGAAGCGGCGGGCATTGCGGCAGCCGCGGGGCGGGGAGCAGGCGTTGGATGGGGTGTTCCTGCGGCCCGTAAGGCGGCGCGCACCGGGAACACCATGGCTACGGCAAATGCGAGCACGGCTAGAGATGCGACCACGTTTCTTTTCATGGAATCTCCTTGATTTCTTGGGATTATCGGGACCTTTAATCAGCGTACCGATGTTGCTCGCCCTTATATACCATGTAGTTAACCTGATTTCAAGCGCCATCCTTTATTGAATAGCTAGACCCAAACAGCAAAAACTGTCTCGTTTGTCACATTTGCCTCAAAAATCTCAGAGTGACGCGCTAGGCTGGGAGGTACGCAGAGTTTTAAAAGCAAAACTCGGCGTTACAATCGCTCCACGGAGGAGTTTGTGTAAGAAGGCCGGAAAGGCGTTGTAGCGGCGGCGAGAGAGCCGTCGCTACTGAATCTTTCCGTGGCTACAACAAGCATAAGATCGCTTTATTTTGAGGATGAGTTGCCCTATAATTCGGTCACGTTTTCCATGGGCGGCCAATCATTCCGAAGGCGCATTCATAAAAGGAGGAGCAAAGGTATGTCCAGCAAACACGATATGACCCCTCCCTCCGGATCTGTGGACGCCTTGAGATCGGAACACCAGCGGATCGAATCCGACGGTAAATTTGTGCGTGTTCTGCTGATTTGTCTTGCCTTAGTGCTTGCCTTTGGGGCGATTACGTTTTTGCTGCCACGGAGCGTTTGGAGCCGCAGCCCATTGGTCCTTACGATTTCTCCGGAGATTTTGTTCATTGCGCTGCTGGTTTTAATTTTGTTGGCGCTCTATCTAGTGCGTTACGAATCGGAAGCGCGTAAGCTCCGCCTCTTGACGCTCCAGCAAGCGCTGGCGGCCCAGGCGGACCACACGGCCAAAGCGTTCGACGCAGTTACCAATGTCTTTACGCGTAATTTTCTGCAGGGCCTGCTTGAAAAGGAGATCTCACGGTCGGAGCGGAACGGCCGACCCCTGGGCTTGATGATGTGCGATCTGAATAATTTTAAGCGGGTGAATGACCGCTATGGACACCTGATGGGCGATGAAATCCTGGCGCAGGTGGCCGCGATTTTAAAATCCTGCTTGCGGGGATCGGATCATGTGGTGCGCTACGGCGGCGATGAATTTCTGATGATTCTCCCGGATACCGACGAGCCCGGAGCAGCGATTGTGCGCGCTCGCATCCTGCAGCGCATGGCGGAGTGGGACGCCGCTAACCGGCTTGGAGACGTGCCCGTCTCGCTCAGCCTGGGACTCTATCACCACGTGCCTGGACAGTCGGTCGATCAGGATCTCAGTGAAGTCGACGCCAGAATGTACGCTGAAAAACGGACAGGGTAAGCGTGGCCTGTAGCGACGGCCCTCTAATTTTGAATTTTCAATTTTGGAAAGGGCCGCAGAGTTTTAAGAGTAAAACTCTGCGCTGCAAAAAACCGGCGGTAAAAGCTGTCAAGGGGCCGCTGCTACTGTGCAAACAATGCTATGGCTTGGCGAGCCGTTCAAGCAAAGCATCGCGGATAACGCGCTGGAAGCTATGGTCAATTTTCGCGCTTTGCCGGGTGAGATAAAAGATGTCTACAGCTTTTTGAGCTTCGGTTTCGATAAGCGCCACCTCAATATTACAGGCAAGCTCGGCCAGGGTCGCGCTCACGCGGTAAAGCAGTCCAGGCCGGTCCTGGGCGATGACTTCGAGTATGGTGCAGCGCGATGAACTGGCGTCGTCAAAACTCACTTGCGTAGGGATTTTTACCTTAGCACCCAACAGGCTATTGGGGTTGACGCGCCCTTTCATCATCGTTGCGACGTTCTTGGCGCCAGAAAGCACGTCCACGACGGATTCCTCCAGCCTCTGGATTTCTGATGGATTCATTTCCAACGTGCGGTGCAGGTCGTGAAAGCGGAAAACGTCCAGCACCAGGCCCGATCTGTTGGCGAGAGCTTCCACCTTGAGGATATTCATGCCCCACGCGGCAAGCGTGCCTGCGACGGATGCGAAAAGAAAAGGGCGGTCGGTAGCCATCACAGTGATTTCGTTGAACGCTCCACGGCGGCGGACCTTGACTTGTACCGGGCGCTGGGCTATCTTTTGCGCCCATTCAAAGTGCTCGCCAATTTCCGAAGGCGAGTGAGCCGCAAGATACCGTCGTGGAAACCCATCGAGGAACGCCTTCAAACGGGTAGGATCGCCCCGGGCGGCGAGGGCTGCCCCGCTGATGGCCACCGCTTCGTCGGCGGGCTGAAGGCGGTCCTGATCCACGCTGCGGGAAAAATAGTTGGCTGTCATGGCGTAAAGCTGCCAGAGCATTTCCGCTTTCCACGGCGTCAAGGCCTCCGGATTCACCGCGTTAATGTCAGCGCAGGTGAGAAGGCACAACATCTTGAGGCGCTCGGGAGTGGCCGTTTTGGTGGCGAAAGAACGCAGTGTCTCTGTGTCAAAGATATCGCGGCGCGTCACGGTGGCGGACATTTCCAGGTGGCGGCCGATCAGGAAGGCGACGGTTTCCTCATCTGCCGAATAAATTCCCAGCCGCGCGCACACGCTCTTGGCTACTTCGAGGCTGCCTATGGTGTGGTCTTTGCCCGGCATTCCCTTGCCGGTGTCATGCAGGATGAGGGCAAGCGTCAGCAATTCGGGCTGCTCCAGCTCGGCACAAATCTCGGCGAATTTCCTTCTCCACGCTCCAAAATTTTCGTCCGCCCGGCCATCCGTCTCTTTTGCGGCCCGCCTCAGCTCACACAGCGTCTGAATGGTCATAAACGAATGCTCGTCGACGGTATAGCGATGATAAAAATCACGAATCACCAGCGCGTCGATTAGACGAAATCCGGGGATCAACTCCGCGAGCACGCCCAGCCGGTGCATGGCTCGCAAAGCGTCCGCCGTGCCAGGCAAGGCGAGCAATCTACGGAGGGCGGGCCAGACTTCCGCAGACAAGATGCTATCTCCAGAGCCTTCATTCGCCGGTGCGCGAAGCGCGTCGAGGCTCTGATCCGCCCAACGCTCCGCTTCCCGGCTCAGTTCAAGCGAGTGGCGGGCCATCATTTCAAACAGACTGAGCAAGGTCGTCCAGCCGCCGGGCGCGAGCGAGCGCGGGTAGATTTTCCCGCGCAACACGGAGAAATCAGGGTTCGAGAGGCGCGACCTCCAGTCCTGGAAAAGACCGTATAGCGACGAACGGGAAGGAAGAGAATCTCCGATTGCGTGCGTCGTAATGTGTTGGATGGAGCGCACGTGGCGATAATAGTTCCGCATCCACTGGGCCGGACCAACAGACTCGCCGTAGTTGACGCCCAGTCCTAAAGCCGCGGCTTTTTCGTGAAGCTCGTACGTCAGCAGGTTGTCGTTACGGCCTTGCTGGAAATGAAGAAAGCATCGCACAGTCGAGAGAAATTCGAAGGCCTGTTGAGCTTGTAATGTCTGTCCGGGGATGTTGGTGGGTTTCTGCCCATCGAACATCGCACCCTCGGGTCCAATCCAGCGGCGGTTTTCGCTTATCGCTCCGATGCGGGCGAGCCAGCGGGCCACATGATAGTCGCGCAGCCCTCCGGGAGCTTCCTTCACGTCGGGCTCGAGGTGAAAGATTGTCTTGCCGTGCTTGGCATGACGCTCGGAGGTGATATCGATAAGGTTGCGGACCAGGTCATTTCCGTCGCGGACGATTAAGTTGAGAATGGTTTGCGACCGCAGCCTTTCGAATAAAGCGAGATCTCCGGCAAGGTAACGAACATCGAGCAGCGAGACGCTGAATTCAAGATTGCCGCTGTGGAGCCGCCCGCATTCTTCAATCGTGCGCGTTGAGTGCGAGACGCGCATCTGAAGGTCCCACAGGGTGCGCGCCATCTCAGCGATGGGCTCGCGGTAAGGCTTCCATGCGGGCTCGTCGCGCGCCACGAAATATAAGTCAAGGTCAGAGAAGGGGAACAGCTCTTCGCGGCCGTATCCGCCGGCGGCCACCAGGCATAAGCCTTCAGGAGCATCTACCTGCGGGGAAATCAAGGTGGCGTAAAGCGCGCGTATAACGGAATCCACATGGGCACTGTGGAGCCGCAGAAATTGAATGCCGCCGCCCTTCGCTTCGAAACCTGCTTTCAGGTTGGAAAATTGTGCGGCGCAGGCATCCGTTAGCGACGGCTGTTCGGACGGCAGCGAAGTGGCATTCTCAGACATGCGGAGTAAATGTCATTCAAAAGCTTGAGGTTTTTGCGAAGGCTGTACGGGCCTCTTTGTGCTGCAGCAAAGCGGCCGTAACCGGGGCCGCACCCTCAGCTACAACGCCGCGTCTCCGCGCTCCTCATTGCGAATGCGGATCGCCTCGTCGACCTTGTAGATAAAGATTTTGCCGTCGCCGATTTTTCCGGTTTTGGCCGTTTTCAGAATCGACTGCACGGCAGAATCAACAAGCTGATCGGGAAGGAAAATTTCGATCTTAATTTTGGGCAGAAGATCTACTGTGTACTCGTTGCCCCGGTAGACTTCGGTATGCCCTTTTTGCCTGCCGTGGCCGCGTACCTCGGAAACCGTCATGCCGTCCACGCCAATTTCTTGGAGCGCCTCTTTGACAGGATTCAACCTCGACGTCTGGATGATCGCTTCAAGCTTTTTCATCTCGCCTGTCCTCCTGAAATTTCGTCTGCCGCCTTTGTGTTGCACCCGGGGCCTACGCTTCCAAATTATAGGCTTCCTCGCCGTGCTGTGAAAGGTCAAGCCCCTGCACTTCGTGCTCGGTCTCCACCCGGAGGCCGATGAGAGAGTCCACAATCTTCAGTATGATCACGGTCGCCACTGCAGCCAGCACCCAAGCAATGATCACCGCGATCAACTGGTTGAGGATTTGCCCCGCGTTGCCGTCAATCAGGCCGAGGGGTAGCGCGCGGCCGGCGTGGTCCTTAAACACGGGATTGATGGCGCTGGTCGCAAACACGCCGGTCAGCAGGGCGCCCACGGTGCCGCCCATGCCATGCACGCCAAAAGCGTCAAGAGAGTCGTCGTAACCGAATTTATGCTTTACGGTTGAGACCATAAGGAAACACACGACGCCAGCAATAACCCCGATGGCGAGCGAAGACATGGGACCCACAAAACCCGACGCGGGCGTGATGGCCACGAGTCCAGCGACCGCGCCCGATATGGCGCCGAGCACGCTCGGCTTTCCGTTGCGAATCCATTCCATGCCGATCCAGCCGAGCACTGCTGCTGCTGCGCCAAGCTGGGTTGCAAGAAATGCGCTGCTGGCAAGGCTGCCCGCGCTCAGCGCGCTGCCGGCGTTAAAGCCGAACCAGCCAACCCACAGCAGGCACGCTCCTATCACGCTCAACACCACGTTATGCGGAGGCATCGGCTCGTGTGGAAAGCCCACCCGCTTGCCCAGATAAAGCGCGCACACCAGCGCCGAGACGCCGGACGTAATGTGTACTACCGTCCCACCTGCGAAGTCGAGGGTCGGAAAGACGCCGCCGAGCGAGGAGCTCAGCAGACCGCCGTTACCCCAAACCATGTGCGCCATCGGATCATAGACAATGATCGACCAGAGAATCATAAAGACCACCATGGCGCTGAATTTCATTCGCTCCGCAAACGCCCCGGTAATCAAGGCAGGAGTGATAATGGCGAACATCAATTGGAAAAGCACGAAGCTATTCTGCGGGATCGTGGGCGCGTAGGCTGGATTGGGAGCGGCGCCAACGTGGTTCAGGAAGTGAAAGCCCAATCCTCCGATGATCCGGTTGCCCTCGTGAAAGCAGAGGCTGTAGCCAAAAATGACCCATAGCACGCTGATGATGGACATCAGGATGAAGCTTTGCATCATGGTGGAGAGCACGTTCTTCTTGCGCACCAAGCCGCCATAAAACAGCGCGAGACCGGGGCCGGTCATCAGAAGAACCAGCGCGGAGCTGATCAACACCCAGGAATTGTCGCCGGCCGATTGCGCCTCAGCCAACTGCTGCTTCAAGGCGCTGATCTTGGCTTCAACGCCGGGCTGTGTCTGCTGCTCGGCCGCTATTTCGCCTGAAACGCTCTGCATGGCTTGTTGCGGCGAACGAGCGGGGCTTGCGGTGGCGCAAAAGGCTCCCCCGCAGGCGAGTGCCAATATGCACAACCCGGTCAGCCGGTTTATCCACTTCTGCATTTACATCCTCCGTTCAAATTGTGCTCTGGATTGAGGTCCTAGGAAATAAAATATTATAGTCGCCCTGACTCATAGGAGGCCAGTCAAATCGAGTCCGCGAGTGTTCGATTGTAGGTTAGATGTTGTGGTGATGTTCAATGCTGCAGTGGCGGCCTTTGGCCGTCGGTCTTTCCTAACTTGGGGCCGAGAAACAGTTTTAAATAGCGACATTCGCCAACATTCTAGCCTGGCGCGGTTCAGATCTTCGCGCGCCACGGGTTACAAATGAGACCGCAGGAAGGCTCCTGCGTCGCCGATTGCCTCGCGCGCGAGGCGCATGACTTTCGGCATCTGGAAGAACCCATGAATCGCCCCGTCGTATCGCCTCATGCTCACGCTGACGCCATCCGATGCCAGCCTTCGCGCGTAAGCTTCACCTTCGTCGCGCAAGCAATCGTACTCTGCGGTCATCACCAACGTAGGGGGCAGTCCGGCCAGATTTTCTGCAAAGTGAGGAGAAACACGCTCATCATGCGGATTGATACCTTGCGGCAGGTACTCGCGCCAGCCGCGCTGCATATCGGCGCTGCTTGGGCCATAGCTATTTTCAAACTCGCGGTGCGAAGGCAGGCTGCAAGCCGGGTCCATCATGGGATAGACCAGCAATTGCAAGCGGAGCGGGTGAGCTTTTGTGCGGGTGTGTAGTAAGGCCGCCACGGCAGCGAGATTGCCGCCCGCGCTGTCTCCGCCCACTCCAACGCGATGGGATTGCGCTTGCGCCCAGTCAAGTGCTGCCAACGAATCCTCCACGGCTGCGGGGAAAGGGCATTCGGGAGCAAGGCGGTAATCAACAGCCAGAACGCGGCAGCGTCCTGCGATGGCCAGCGCGCAGCAAAGGGCATCATGCGTTTCAAGGTTGCCGCTGAAGAATCTGCCGCCGTGGAGCCAGACCAGGATGGGGTGCGTCGCATCGGGGGTGGAGGGCCAATAGTCGCGTCCGCGAAGCGCAGACGTGATGAACACGTCTTCAACGCGCGCCACCGGAACCGGATATGCCATGAGCGCGCTCGCTTTAAGATAGGCGGCGCGGGTTTTGTTTACCGTCAAGGAGCCGCGTGGTGGCATTTCGCGTTCCCGCTCCAGCCAAGCCGCAGCCTCAGGATCGAGCGGCATGGGCGCTCTCTGAGAGGCAAGCAAACACCTCCCGGTAGAACTCCGGGTGCGACTGCCAAGTTTGAGCGGTCACCAAGCGCCCGTCCCGTACGGCCTGCTCGGTTCTAAAAGTTCCGCCGCACTGCTCAACTTCGGCGCGAACATGCTCATAACAGGTTACGTTTTTCCCAGAGACCAGGCCGGCCGTTGTCAAGATTTGAATGCCGTGGCAGATGGAAAACACCCATTTGCCAGATCGTGCAAACTCGCGCACGATATCCAGCAGGCGTGTATTGTTGCGCAAGTATTCAGGCGCGCGCCCGCCCAGCACAAGGATGGCTTCGTAATCCGCCGCCTTGACGTTCTCGAAGGTCAAATCCGACTCCAGACCGTAACCCTGGCGCTCCACGTAGGTGTCCCAACCCGGCTCAAAATCGTGGATGACAAGGTATAGCCTGCGCTGTGATGGTGCCGCGACCACGGGATCGTAACCCGCTTCGCGGAGACGATGAACGGCGTATAACGCTTCGTAGGATTCACCGGCGTCGCCGGTCACAATGAGGATTTTTCGCATGTCCATAATGTACACCAAGCGCATTGAGGTTGGGCAACCTAAGTCGGGCAGCCAGATAAGCACTTGAGAGCCGGAGGCACTAAGCGCGTTTCTAAGAATCGAGAAGATCGGGCTATAATAAATTTTAGAGTTACTTCTTCCAGGCTCGAATCACTGGATTAAACTCCCGCGCCTCAAGAGCAGTTGAAGCATTTTAACGGGGTGTTTGCAGCGGCTGCGCCCCTGGCCATCGGCTTTCGAGCCAGAGCGGCCTATTGCCGGAAAATCATATTTCATGGCCATTTACAGTATTTACACACAATCCCGTGATGACGCCGAGGCTCGCCACTGGCTCCTCTTTTTTCGCCGGCACGGGCATCGTGAGCTTACTAATTTGGTAATCGAGCGCGTCTACTGGCTGGAAGGCCGTGTAGACTGTGAGAAGCTTCTGCCGCTGTTTGCTAATTCTGTTTATCAAACCGCTTCCAGTCACTCTCTTCTCGACCACGCTGCTGGTCCGGTTATCGAAATTGCCTATCGCCCCGCCGTGACCGATCCCGAAACGCCCTCAATCCTCGCAGCGGCGAAGGCGCTCGGCGAAGACGGTCTTGAATTTGCGCGGCTCAGCAAACGTTACCAGCTTACGGGAATCAGCGAGCGTGAGGCCAGAGGCATTGCTGAAAGATTCCTCTTCAATAAGGTCGTTGAACGAATTCGTGATCTAGGCGAGAGTGTGCTTGCTTTGCGCCCCACAGGTGATCCAGACTCCGTCGAGATGATCCAGCTTGCCGAGCTTAGTAGTGAAAGCCTCAGCAAGCTGTCGACAGCAAAATCCTGGTACGCACCCTTATCCCAAATGCAGGTAATTCAAGCGCACGAACAGCGTATTGGGCGGCTACATACCGACGCCGAAATCGAAATCCTGGTGCAAAGCTGGAGCGACCATTGCTACCACACCACATGGAAGAGTCTCGGATTGCTGAAGAAGCTTTCTGCGGCAACTCGCCGAATCGCTCACCCGCTGGTGGTTTCATCGTTTACAGATAACGCCGGCGGCCTTGAATTCTATGAAGATTGGGTAATCACGATCAAGGGCGAGACACACAATTTCCCTAGTTCTATCGCGCCTTTTGGCGGTGTCGCTACTAAGCACGGCGGCGTCATCCGCGACACGCTCGGCTTTGGCAAAGGCGCATATCCCATCGGCGGCACGACGCTGATGGGCACAATGGACCCCGCAATGCCTGAAAACGAGGTTCCAGCCGGGGCTCTCCATCCACAGTTGATTCTTTCGGAATCCATTCGCGCCACGGCTTATTACATGAATCCAATGGGCATTCCGATGATGCACGCGGCGTACAAGCGGCATCCGGGGTATGCTAAATGCCTTGCGCTGGGGCACTCGATTGGATTGATCCCAAAGAAATACGCTTTGAAAGACGCGCCGCGCCCCGGCGACCTGCTGCTGCTGATTGGAGGCGAGACCGGACGCGACGGTATTCACGGGGCCACCGCCAGTTCTACCACCATGACGGGCGAGACGCTGCAAAAGGAATCGGCTGCTGTGCAGATAGGGCATCCGATTACGGAGCGGCGGTTCGCCACGGCAATTCCGGTATTGCGCGACGCAGGGTGTATCCGCTCGATCACCGATCTCGGCGCCGGTGGCATTTCGTGCGGCGCTGGAGAGATGGGGGCTGAGACGGGCGTGATGCTCGATCTTGATTCCATTCCACTCAAGGATAGCAGTCTCACGGCGTGGGAGATTTTACTTTCCGAATCGCAAGAGCGCATGTTGATTGCGCTGCCTCCTGAAAAACTTGGCAAGGCGCGGAGCCTGCTCGACCGTTATGAGGTTGGAAACACAGTCCTTGGAGAGTTCACAAGCTCGGGCCGCCTGGAAGCCAACTGGCGCGGGCAAAAGGTAGTGGACCTCGAAATGAGCTTCTTGTGGAGTGCTTGCCCAATCGATCCGATTGCAGTTGCGGAACCGTACCGCAAATTGAAATCTCTCAATATCCAGGAGCCGTGCACGGCTGGAGAGTGGTCGCGCGCTGTTCATTTAGTCCTGGGCCACTGGCATTGCGCCGATCAAAGCGCGGCAATCTCGCAGTTCGATTCCACAGTTCAAGGGCGGACGGTGATCGGGCCTTACGGTGGTAAAAACCATCACATGCCATCAGGAATTTACGTTTCCGCGCCGCTGCACGGCAAGAGTTACGGCGTGTGTATGACAGTTGTGTGGAATCCATTTTACGGCGATATTGATCCGGCGGGCATGGCGAAACTGATGCTCATTGAGGCCGTCACAAAGGCGGTGGTTGCCGGTGTGGACTATCACGATCTTGCCCTCTGCGACAATTTCTACACGCCACGCGTGCGTCCCGAAGTGGCTTGGGACCTTACCCGGATGGTTGAAGCTATTGTCGAGCTTTCGATTAAGCTCGGAATTCCTTTTATCTCGGGCAAGGATTCGAGTTCGGGTACGTTTGAATCGGGAGGACTCAGTATTGAAGCGCCTCCGACGTTAGCCGTTGCTGCCTTCGGTCGCGTGGCCGACGTGCACCACATTGTCACCAAGGATTTTAAGCAACCTGGGAATAAGATTTTGCTGCTCGGCAGAGTAGGCGTCCATGCCTTAGGCGGCAGTGTTTATGCGGATGCGCATGGACAGCGCGGCAACCAGCTTTTTAATCCACTCGGCGTCGGCGATGCGCAATCAATTCAGTTGGTCTGGGATGAGCTCTTGCGGCTTGGCGCTCGCGGAAGCTACGTTGCCGCGTCTGCGATTGGCGAAGGTGGGTTGTTGGTGCGTTTGTTCGAAGCTTGCCATGGATCGGGATTGGGAGCGAGGATAGATCTCGATGGCCTGGAGAAGGTGGCTGGAGAGGTCACAGGCGCTTCCAGGCTGCGCAGCGATGAGCTTTTATTCGGCGAATTTACCGGCGCGGTGATTCTTGAAGTTGCTTCTGATTTTGATACTAACAAAAACCTGGCTGACGTTCCGCACTGCGTTATTGGAGAAATTACAAAGGAACGCCAGATTGTGATTTCGCGCGGCGGGCGCGTATTTTGGCAGGACAGTGTTGCAAGTCTGGCAACGGTTTGGAGCAAAGCTTTTCGTGAGGCGCTCGAATGAGCCAGCCGGTTACAGCTATTTTGTACGCGCCGGGCACGAACTGCCATGAAGAAACCGCGGCGGCATTGACACGAGTGGGGCTGCATAGTGAACTAGTGCTCTTGCGCGATTTGCTCGGCGGAACCTCCCGCCTGCAAACTTATCAGGCAGCGGTGATTCCGGGAGGATTTTCCTACGGTGATCACCTCGGCGCGGGCCGAATTTTTGCCGCGATGATGACCGCGCGGCTGGGTGATGAATTGCAAGAGTTCCTGGCTGCACAGAAGCCGCTGCTTGGCATTTGCAATGGCTTTCAGGTGCTGGCGGAAGCGGGTATCCTGGGTGGGAACGCGCCTGGGCAACGCACGATGGCGCTTCTGGGGAACCAATCCGCTCGTTTTGAAGACCGGCGCGTTCGTTTGCAGGTGTCGAAGGCAGAATGTCTGTGGACGCGCGGGCTTGCGGGCCGCATTTTGGTGATGCCCTCCGCGCATGGCGAGGGTCGAGCCTTTTTCCCCAGCGCGCCGGATGAGAACGCAGTGGCGTTGCGGTATTGCAAAGAGGATGGCTCTCCCGCTGAGCAATATCCAGAAAATCCGAACGGTTCTCCGGACGGCATTGCCGGCGTTACTGACAAAACCGGCTTCGTGCTTGGCTTGATGCCGCATCCCGAGCGCGCGTCTCTCCCCGTGCATGGCTCCCAAGATGGATTGCAGATCTTCAAAAATCTGGCCAGCTTTCTGGGCGGCTGATACTCCTTGCAAGCGCTCTTGTGGCGCGGTGCTCCTTTTTCAGCCCTATGGCTTGCTGCCGGCTTGAAAGACCGCCGCATTAAGGGACGAACGTTGCGCCACGGAACAGCGCCGTAACTGCGGGTTGCCGTTGTATGCAAACCCCAGCGATTTCGGTTAAACTTTTCAATTCAATTCTTAAAGAGAGAAAATCGTGACAGACCCCATGGAGCCATTTCAGTTACTTGAAGAGAAGCTTGCCAAAGTGGTTGAAACCTATCGGCGGACCCAACTGGAGAACCGCGCGCTTTTGCAAGAAATTGAGAAACTCAAGGCAGCC
>DASZAA010000371.1:0-8983 GCA_035945615.1 Terriglobia bacterium | reverse complement strand
GACCATGCAGATTAACTGGGATCCCCGGAAAATTTCGCTCACGCCACATCAAGCCCTTGCCGCCCTTAAGAGCTCAGACCCGTCGATCATTCTTGGCAGAAGTCAAAATGGGCTTGAGATGAACTCGTTCATGCTTCAACCCGGAGAAGACAAGATTATTGCTCAGATGCTGGCCAGTTTGTTACGCGCGCACGCTGTTTGAGCGATTCTTGAGAAATCCTCTTTCCTGAGATTGAGAATATGAAAGAAGAAATTCTGTGAACCGCCGAACTTTCGTATCGAACGCCATCACGGGAAGCGTTGGTCTCGCTCTTACTGAAGGAATCAGTAAAGGCGATGCGGACGTCAAGCTGCCGGAACCGCCGCCTATTATCAGGCACGGCCTGCCGGGCTATAAGAAATCGGCTCTCGGAATGCCCGGCCTTTTTCCGGGCCGCGTGGTTGAAGTGCGCAACGCGGAAGCCATCCAGCAGAATCACGTTTCACAGCCTGCCATCAGGCGCATGATTAACCGCGCGCTCGTGGAACTTACGGGCGAAAACTCGCCGCGCGCTGCGTGGGCCCGATTCGTGACTCCCGAAGATGTGGTTGGCATCAAGATTAATCCCTCGGGCGCGCCCGCTTGCTGTTCTTCACCAGAGATTGTGCGCGAAGTTATCCGGGGAATCAGGTCCGCTGGTGTTCCGGAAAAGAACATTCTGATTTACGATCGCTACTCTGACGAAATCCAGCTTGGGAGCTACCATGCCCTGTTGCCTGTAGGGGTGCGAATTGACGGGATCGAGCATCGCGCATTTGACCTCGCTGGCTACGACATGAACGTATACTGCCAGGCTTGCTTCTTCGGTGAGTGGGAAACGAGGTCTTACCTCGCGCGCGTCGTCTCCCATGAGGTCACCAAGATTGTGAATATTCCAACGATGAAAGACCATTCAGCGGCTGGAGTTACGGGCTGCCTGAAAAACCTCGGATACGGTTCCTTTAACAATGTGGACCGCTCGCATCATGCTCCGATTACTTTCACAGACCCGCTCATTGGCTTGATGTGCTCGGTTGAGCCTTTGCGCTCAAAGGCGGTGCTGCACATTATGGACGGAATGCGCCAGATGTGGCATGGAGGTCCGCTGAACCAGATTCAACAATATATTGCCCAGCCGGGCATCTTGCTTGTTGGGACGGACCCGGTGGCAATTGACACGACCGAGCTCGCCTTAATCACGGCAAAGAGGCAGCAGGAAGGGGCACTTTCTCTTTGGGACCGCAACCCAGCAAATATCACTCGCAGCAGAGAGGAATATTATACCAACCCGCGCAAAAATCTGTTTTTCCGGCAACCGGCGCACATCGAGGCGGCGGGAAGGCTGGGACTCGGAGTTTGGGAAGCAAATAAGATCGATCATCGCAAGCTGGTAATGGGGTAACGAAATCTCATGCAGGAGGCGCTGAACAATCCCTGGACAACATTGCTCCGCGACAGCCGGCGCAGCGGCGGATACGGACAATGGACTCTGCAGGCGCCGAGCAAACTGTTGTGGAAGCTTCGCCTGGACGACTCGGTTCGAAGCTCGCCTGTTCTCGACGAAGATCTGTTGTATGTGACTTCGCTCGACGGCGCGCTTCACGCGATTGAAGTTCACGCTGGCCAAGAGGCGTGGAAGTTCCAAACCTCTGGAAGCATTCACTGCACGCCCTCCATTTGTGAAAATGCCGTCCTGTTCGGCAACGACTCGGGTAGTGTTTTTGCGCTTGAGCGCACCAAGGGCCGGAAAATTTGGGAAACACTTACAGGCGCGGAAGTATGGGCGTCGCCAGTGGTTCTCGGCCGTACGGTGTTTGTAGGTTCGGCAGACGGGCGTTTCTACGCGCTGGACGTCTCCAACGGAAAGCCACGCTGGACCTTCGAAGCTGGAGCACGCATTTACTCGACTGTCTACGCCAACGAAAGCTGCTTGTACTTTGGTTGTAGCAACGGCAAGGTCTACTGCCTGGATTCGGGTTCCGGCAAGGTGATGTGGGCCGCAGAAACGGGCAACGGCATTGATTCCTCGCCGGCCCTAGCCGGAGGAGCCGTTCTGATCGGGTCAGAGGATTTTTCATTTTATTCCATCCACCCGGTCAGTGGAAAAATTCAATGGAAGTATGCGACGGGCCTGGGAATTTCCTCCTCTCCGGCCGCTGACGGGAATACGGTGGTTGTTGGCGGCAAGGATGGTTTCCTCTATGCCTTCGACATTCCGAGCGGACGGCTCAATTGGAAGAGGAGGCTGGGTGGCGCAATTACGGCGCCCGCTGTGATTGCCGGCGAGATCGTTTGTATTCAGAGCCGCGGTGGCGGAACCCAAGCTTTAGATGTTCGAACTGGGAAGGAAATCTGGCGGGCAAGATTGGGCGGATCCGCCCAGTCATGCCCGGTTTTGAACGGAAATGTCATCTACCTGGCTGATGCTCAAGGTATGGTCTATGCGTTGGCGTAGGATCGTAGGTGGGTGGACGATTCCGCTGGCTCTTTTTCTGCTCCCTGCAACGATAGCTGCTTCCTCTAGCAGTCAATTTGTTTATAAGAAGCAGTACTCGATGGGCACGGTCTACGAAATTGTGGCCTATTCGCCCTCAGTGAATCGTGCTACACATGCGATTGACGCGGCATTTCAGGCGATTGTTGCGCTCGATCACATGATGAGTAATTATGATGCGCAGAGCGACCTGAGCCGCCTGGATCGTGAGGCCCATTTTCACTCTGTGCGTGTGCCGCCGGACCTCTTCCGGGTGATCCAGGATTCATTGGTTTACTCGAGGGCCTCCGAGGGCAAATACGATGTGACCGTGGCGCCTTTGGTGGACGCCTGGAAGTCAGCCATACGGGGCGGGGAACCTCCCTCCGCAGCGAAGATTAACGAACTGCGGGGCTGCGTAGGCTACCGGAAAGTGCAATTAATTCCGGCAGACCGGATAGAATTTCATTCACCGTGCCTGCGGATTGATCTCGGATCAATAGCAAAGGGCTATGCTGTAGATCGCGCCGTGGAGATTTTAAGGTCGCAGAATATTCAGAGCGCGCTCATCAATGCGGGTGGAAGCACGCTCTATGGCATCGGCGCGCCCCCCGGCAGCGCGGGCTGGAGCATCCATCTGCGTGATCCTTCGGGCAGGGTCAAGCCGGAGGTCATTCTGCGTGACGACAGCGTTTCCACTTCTGAACAGGAAGAGGAAAGCCTCATCGATGCAGATAAGCTTGGACACTTGATTGACCCTGTCACTGGAGAGCCCGTCCGCAGCGACTTTGCCGTAAGCGTGGTGGCAAAAACAGCGACCGCCACGGACGGCCTTTCCACCACGTTATTTCTGATGGGTCCAAACGATGGGTCGCAACTCGTACGTGAATTGCCTGATGTCGCTGCTATTTGGATTTCTCCAATGGGGAAAGCCAGAGTCGCCTCAACGGGGCCCAAGATTCTGCTGCATCAGTCCCAAGGAGGGGATCCTTAAGCCTGATCGTTTATGCGTGATCTAAGGATCGTTCTTCTCATTATCGCCTCGCTCGTCTCGCCATCCGCAGGCGCCCATGTGTTCATACGCTGGACCGAGCCTTCAATCCCTCCAGCCAAGGCGCTCGGCGTCCAGAATCTGGTGATTACGTGGACAGCGCCCGATAACCCTCTATTCCAAGCCGCAAAGCGCCAAGGCTATCGTGTTTACGCGGAGGTTACCCCTGCGCAGGCAGCGGCCGCCGCTCGAGCGAGCAAGAGTGAGGGATTGGCTGGAATCATCGTGGCAGCTCCTGGACCTGTTTCCGAACGCACTGGAGCCGGTTCCCCGGATGAGTTGATTAAGAGTTTGAGGGCGGAGTTTCCGTCGCTTGATGTGCGGCTTCTCGAACCTGGCGGCAAGCAACCCCAGATGCGGGGAGGGATTGTGGTGGGAAAGAACGGGGTTCTGGGGGTCTCGAGCCCTACTCAGCAGCCTTGGATCGACTCCAACGTGGCTCTGGTCCGGTTTGCAAATGTTTATCATCCTGGCGAAACACCGCTCGTTGACTTCACGTGGAACCTGATCGATCCCACGGAACAGCGATACGGCCCTCCGGCGGTGGACTATGAGATTGCGATTGCGGAAGCTGCCAGTTTTCACGCTGACCTTATTTTGCCCATACACAAGAATCTCCAAAAGGATTTAGCCCAACGGAACCCACAGGCATGGAAGACTTGGGACGGCATCCTGCGCTACATACGCTTTTACCAGCCTATCGCTGTAAACCGGACGGTCCACCTGTTGAGCAACGTGGGCTTCACCACAAATGACTACGATGCTTCCTACGAAGCGGCCAATCTCATGGCTCGCCACAATATTCCATTCGACGTAATGATGCCTGGCGCGCTAGCCGCCAAGCGCTTGAAAGATATGGCGTTAGTTGTGATTTTTGGCCCGCTCGACACCGCTGCAACCGGGACAGTAAAGAACTTTGCCGCGAACGGCGGTACGGCGGTTCTGGTGGGGCAGCCAGAGAAATACCCGTGGAGTTCCCTACAGCCCGCCTCGAAAAATGAAGACACCGCAATTTACCTTACGGGGAAGGGGAAGATAGTGGAGATTGCGGAACCCATCACCGATCCTGAAGCCTTCGCAAAAGATGTTTGGCGGCTGTTGAGCACACATCAGCGGCAGTTAATCCTTTGGAACGCTCTGACTACTCTAGCCGCCGCCTATCAAGCAGGAGGTTCCAGCGTCCGCCTTAATCTTGTGAATTACTCTGGGAACCCCCTTCGCGTGCAAGCGCGGGTGAAGGGCGCCTATTCGGCGGTCAGTTATGAAACCCCGGAGCGTGGGAGTTGGGCGTCCCTTAAGCCGGTTGAGCAGGACGGCTTTACGGAGTTCATCATTCCGAAGTTCCGCGTGGGAACCCTGGTCCGCCTAGGTGAAGTCGGTTCGCGTTAACGCGGATTATTCGTGAAGCTTGGTTTAAAACGGCCTGAAGACTCAAACCGAAGGTTTTGCCCGATGAACGAGTATGGAAGATCTCTGTATTTTTGCCGGCGATGGCGTTAACTGTGGCTATGACAATCCCCTTGTACGCGCAGTCTCTTCAATACGATCTCCTGTTAAAGTCCGGCCACGTCATCGACCCGGCCAATCATATTGACCGCATCATGGATGTGGCTGTTAAAGGCGGCAAAATCGCTGCCGTGGAACCTAGCATTCCTGACACTCAGGCCGGAAAAGTGATCGATGCGCATGGCCTCTATGTCACGCCCGGACTGATTGATATCCACGTCCATATCGGACAGGGAGGCGCGCCCCTCAATTGGTTCTCTCCGGATGCGCGTTCCCACATCAAGCCATACAAAATCATGGCGGATCTGATGCTGCAATCCGGCGTGACTACAGTCGTGGACGCTGGAACCTCTGGCTCCGATACATTTCAAGCCGAAAAGGAGGAGGTGATTGACCACTCGCAGATCAGAGTTTTGGCGTGGCTCAATATCGTGGCCGATGGAATGAGCGGCGGGCTTGAGCAAGATGTGGACCAGATGAATCCCCAGCTATGCGCCGCCACCATCCGCAAATACCGCGACATCATTGTGGGTGTCAAGACGGCCCACTATTGGACCGAGAAGCCATGGGATGCAGAGCACCAACCCTGGGAGGGCGTTGACCGGGCCGAAGACTGCGGGCGCATGGCGGATGTGCCGATCATGGTGGACTTCTTTCCGCGGCATGGCCGCTCCTATTCCGACCTGATTCTGAAGAAAATGCGGCCGGGGGATATTCATACGCATGTCTTCGCTCAACAATTTCCCATTATTCTGCCGGATGGCAAGGTCAACCCCATCATGTGGGAGGCACGGAAAAGAGGCGTGATCTTTGACGTTGGACATGGCAGCGCCAGCTTCTGGTTCCGCAACGCAATGCCGGCCATTCAGCAAGGCTTTCTCCCAGATTCGATCTCTACCGACCTTCACAATGGCAGCATCGTGCAACTCGCAATGAGCCTCAACAACGTGATGTCCAAGTTTCTGGCGATGGGCGAAACGCTTCAGGACGTCATCAAGCAAACCACTGTAAATCCGGCGCGCGAGATTCACCGGACGGATTTGGGCACGCTTTCGGTAGGGTCCGTAGCGGACATTGCCGTCCTTCAATTATTGCATGGCCGTTTCAGCTACATGGATGACGGCTACGCCCGGCAAGACGGCAATGAGAAGCTGATAACTCAAATGACAGTCCGCGCCGGCGCCATTGTGTTCGATCCTTATGGGCTCAGCGCGGTGGAATGGCAAAAGGCGCGCAAACAGTATTACCACACGCCGGCGCCATCGGATATGAGCCGGGCCACGGCTGATGACTATCCACGTTCGCTTCCTCAGGAATGAATGGCGGAGAGCCGTCCTCGATACTCGCTAGAGCATAACGCCGGTGTCAAAATACGGCCCGGGGGCCAGGCGCTTCAGGGATGAGCGTTGCAAAGACAAACTATTGAACAGAATCTGGGAGCCAAAGGAGAGAAACCAATGCAGAAAACCAGGTCTTACAGGTCTGCGATCATTTCCACGGCGCTTTTTGTTTGTTACTGTGCCTCATTGGGCTGCTACGCACAAGGGCGGCACGCCGTGGACCTTCCGGGAACAACGCAAGTCTTGCCTTTCAGCGATGGAATTGTCGTTGGCAATTCGCTCTATGTTTCTGGAACGCAGGGAACGGATAGCAAGGGCAAGCTGGAAGACGGAATCAGCGAGCAAACTCGTGCCGCGCTTGAGACGATTCGCAAGGTAGTCACACAGGCCGGCTTCGGAATGAAAGACGTCGTAGCCGTGAATGTTTATCTGTCGGACATTCATGACTTTGCCGCCATGAATAAGGTCTATGCCACCTTTTTCCCGAACCCGAAGCCCACGCGCACTACAGTTCAAGTGGCGGCTCTGGTCAACGGCGCCAAGATAGAAATTTCAGCCATCGCTGTCAAACAATAGTACAGATCTGCAAGGTACGATGGGATTAGCCGACAGACTGCCTGCACCGGTGTGCTGAAGCAGGGTGACCGTCAGAGCGTGCCGGTCATCCTGCACTTCTTTGCCAAAAGAGGAAGCATTGCAGGCCTACTGCTATGCGAACGCCAAATTGAGGTTACTGATGGCCTCGTCAATCTCCGCGGTGTTCTTGTAGCCGACCGTCACGGAACTGACCCCCGCATTTCTAAATGCAAACCTCATCGCGGCTTGGCGATCCGCTCGGGTCGTGAAGGCGCCTTCTCCGACAAGCTTCATGCTGATTACGCCCATGCCTTCTTTGTGGACCTGCTTCACGTGCGTGACGACCTCGCCCACGTTGCCCAAACCCTCCGTGGCATAATCCTCTGCATCCATCCTTACGCCCTTATGATTCATCCGGATCATTGCGACTTGAAGCCAATTATCCTTTGGAACCTGGCGGAGCGCGGGAAGGCCGTGGACGGATGCGCCGCGTGCTTTCACAATATGACGCGATTGAGCTTCCGCAATGCCATCTTGCCACCGGAGGCTATCTTCGGGCCACGTTGCAAGATGCTGCCAGTGCAGCAGCATCACGTCAAAATAGTCGGTGTTGGCAAGCTTGCGCAACTCATCGATCTTCTGTAACGGATCGACGCCTTCACGCGTGGTCACCTTCGACATCAGTTGATAGTTCTCGCGCGGAATACCTTTCAGCGCCACGCCGAGCATCCTGTGCATGTCACTATAAGACTCAGCCGTCTCAAAAAAGCGAATGCCGCGGTCGTAGGCATAGCGGACCAGCTTCGTAAATTGGTCTTGCCCCAGGTCGCGCTGCACCCGTCCGCTGAAGGTGCCCGTGCCAAAGGCGAGCCGCGTCACCTTTACGCCGGATTTCCCGAGCGGCACCATCTCCGTCGCTGCTCCGTCCGCTGCCCTTAGTTGCAAACCTCCCGCGCCAGCGAGCGCCGCTGCAGCAAGTCCGGTCTTCAGGAAAGTACGTCTGGAATAGCGAGCCATTGATTTATCCTCCAATGGGCCATATCTTACCACGAGTTAATACTCTGATGCTTGCCAGCAACATAAAGGGTTCTCCGCAGAAACCAGGCCGGAAACCGCCGTGCCAAAGACACCCAGCGCCACATATCAGGGCACAGGTGATTACAGGGTTGGAGTGGCTTGGCAGGTGGCAGTCTATTCCTAATCGCCTTGGTGGATGGACGGCTGAAGGAGAAGCCAAAGATCAGAAAATCGATTGGGAGAATCAGTGTTTATAAGTGCACAACAGCCTTGGGGGCACCGTAACAGATTTACTGAGTACTCTTACTTCGGGGCGTGCTTCGCAGGTCAAAAAGTTGGTGCCGAAGAGAGGACTCGAACCTCCACACCCTGTCGGGTACTACACCCTGAATGTAGCGCGTCTGCCAATTCCGCCACTTCGGCAAAGGACATCTGGCCGCAGGGGAGCGAGCGCCACCGGGCCGTGGGATTTATGTTGCCATTCAGCGCCTATCCTGTCAAGAATGGAGCTTGCAAAACGTGCTACTCGCGCAACGAAAGCAGGATGACAGGCGGCGCTTTTCAGGATAGACTTTCCGACTTCGGAAGCGTTCACCCAGGAGGAGTGAGCCATGATGAACGATACGATTGTCTGCTTGCTGGCCGGGGGCGCCGGCGAACGCCTTTATCCGCTCACACGCGACCGCGCCAAACCAGCCGTTCCCTTCGGCGGTGCTTACCGTATTGTCGACATCTCGCTGTCGAACTGCGTCAATTCCGACTTGCGGCGCATTTTCGTCGTGACCCAGTACAAGGCGCTCTCGCTTAACCGCCATCTGCGTGAAGGCTGGAGCATTGTCGCCAATGAGCTCGGTGAATACGTGCAGGTGCTTCCTCCTATGAAGCGCGTAGGCGAGAGCTGGTACCAAGGCACGGCAGACGCGATCTATCAGAACCTTTACTCGATTGGCTCCGAGCCTTGCAAATACGTTCTGATTCTTTCCGGCGACCACGTCTACAAG
>DASZAA010000370.1:0-9157 GCA_035945615.1 Terriglobia bacterium | reverse complement strand
TCGGGATTGGGCGCGAAAGTTTTCCAAGAGCACGTTGTTGCATACGGAATTAACAAAGGCGCCGAGCCGTTCGGGGTGTTCGAGGCCGCGCCGCTGGCGGAGCGTCTGAAACACTCTCAGAAAGGTTTCCTGCCGGATATCATCGATAGCGTGGCCGGAGCGAAGCTTGTTACGGAGCTTTAAGGTGAGGAGATTACCGAAATAAGCGGTGAAGTGCGCTTCGGTGGCAGCATCACCGTCGGTGAGACGACGCACATATTCGTAGTCGAAGCAGCAGGTTTCCACGGCTGATTGAGAGCTGTCACAGTATAGCCTCGGCGCCGGCGCGTCTGCAAGCGCGCAACTTCTGTGACCGCGCGCGCGGCCCGACCCAGAATTTCGGCCTCTCAGCGCCGTCAAATCCGCTGTGCTTTGTGGAATAGAACGGGAAGAGACTTCACATCCTGCGGCAGATGTAGCAATAGAGCAAGAATCCGGCACGCCACGCCTCCTTGGGGTGAAGTTCGGGTTAGCGGCAACCTCCGGCTCTAGTCCGATTTATTTACGAAGCTCGGTTTCACAATCAGAGGGACGCGGTTTTAACCGCGCCGGTATGCGCGTTCAAATGAATTCCTACGTTTCGCGCTGCGGGTGGCTTGTTCGACCACGCCACCCGCAGCGCGAAACGAGAGAATATACAGATTCGCGTGTCTGGCGGGGTTGAAACCCCACCCCCCAACAAAGGCAGCCGCTTCGTGAATAATCCGGGCTAGAACTTGTAGTAGCCTCGAGCAAAGGCGCGACCGGAAAAGCGTTCGCCAGGCGGACCTCGCAGGCGAGGAGCCTGCCCCCCGTCCTTCCCCCTTCCCCTCCTCCGCTCTTCCGTATCGCGCCCGCCCGACCTGCAAAGCGGTCTCACTCTGATTAGTGAATCTTGTGGGCGTTCCGTTTCGTCCGGCCAAAAGAAAAACCGGCTTGTGGACTTTAGCTTCTTCAGGCGCGGGCGGTCACGACCGCCAGACGAGCCTGGAGGTCCACTCGGTCTTCAGTCGCAGATCGCGACCGCTGCGCCCAAATGGATAGTGAAATCAAGAAGCGGATCGTTACATCGCCAGATCGTGAAACGGTCCGCTTGTCCATTTCACTATTACACGAGAGAACTCACAACTTCGGCGCCGATGCTTGGCCGCGGCGCTCCGCCGTTGCCGCAATTTGTGAGGCTCGACATCTCACTAGGAGGAGATTATGGCAAAGGAACCTAACCCCGGAACAAACGTCTTGGTCACGTCGATTCCGGCGGAGAGAGGACAATTCAAGAAATTCATGCTTGGGAACCCCAATTACTTCGGCACACTGCCCAAGGCCGGGGGAAAGGTGATCAAACAACTCAGCGGTGATACGACTTACGAGGAATTGACATGCTTGGGGCTGAATCCTACGGGGGCAGCGGGAGGCGGCCTGCTGGAAGCTGTTGTCAGCATCCGGCAGCATCTCGGGTATGGCACGGACGCCTGCGGAGCCGGCACCACGGAGTACGTACGATTTTTTGTGTTCGACACGGCGGGCTGGCACGACTTGGGTGTAAGCTCCGTCCAGGTTTTCAACCTTGGCGGACCGCTGCCTTTGAGCTACACAGTCTCGGTAAACTTCAGTGAGGCGCGCAAGTTCTGCGGTACGGAAAATATCGTCCAGGTTCGCGCTATCCTCTCGTGGGAATTGGAGTCGGTCGCTGGCGACCCAAACTTCATTCCCGTGTGGGGTAACGTGGTCAATGCTCACGTTCAGGTGGCTCCGCTGTTTCTGTATGAGGTTCCAATCTCAGAGTTGATCGCAGATCAAAAGGTCTCCATTAAACCAGACCTCGTCAAGGATTTGGACTTGAACCAGCCTCTGCCGGCAAATCCGCCGGATGTTCTCAGCTTCAACGATCTCAAAGCGTTATATGCGGGCAAAAATGTTCCGTCTCACCGCTTCGGCTTTAACGACGCAACCAAGTTATTGACAGCATCGCTCGCAAAAGCTTTGCCTCTATCTTCGCCGGGGCCGGAAACGGCGGCGGCGACGGGCTTGCTCGCGGGCGCGGAGCTCAGCGCAATCCTTGCGGGCATTCAAGCAACGAGCGGCGACACAACATACGAAGAATTGACCTGCGCCGGGTACAACCCTCAGACTCGCGTGCTCGAGGGCGTCATCCAAGTGAAACAGAGCAGTGGATACTCCGGCGGCTTATGCACGGCTGGCAGCACCGAGTATGTGGGCTTTTACGCGTTCTTTGCTGGAGTTTGGAACGCGCTCGGTATGGCGTCGGTGCAGGTGCACGATCTGGCGGCGGCCAGCCCGGCGCACCCGATCAGCTACGCCGTCTTCCGCATTTCGAACCTGACCTCTGTGCCCTGCAAGGGCCTGGAAGGCATTCCGCTGCGGGCGATTCTATCGTGGGATACGCCCCCGACCGGCCCGGACTTTGTTCCGGTGTGGGGAAACGTTCTCAACACCAACGTTCAGCCCCAGATTGCTGTCGGCGAGGGCGAGGAGACGCGATTGATGCGCATCGGACGCGTGACCGTTGCGAACATCGATAACGCTACCGGCCTCGCGGTAGTGGATCCCGTTTTCGCTCCGCTGGGTCTCGGATATGTAGCTGGCGACTGTCCCGACGGCAGCAGCCCGTGGCTCGGCAAGACGGTAAGGCCCGATAGCCCCTTTGGCGGCGAAACCATCACCGAGGGCGATTTCAATCCGAAGATTGATGTTTTCGATCACACCACGGGTATGGTCCTGCCCGGAGCCAAGCCTCTCATTTATCAAGCTTGGGTAACTCCGCCCGCCGGGCCGGCCTTCCAACTTACTGGCTCCTTTGGCATTGAGCTGTACCCGCCAAGCGCGATCGGAGGGGTGTTCTATCTGCAACACGTCACGCCTGCGCCGGGTCCGGTCTTAGGCGGCGTCCCAGGCACCCAATACTATGTCTACTTTGAGTCGGATCTTCAGGCCGTGAACCCGAGAACGCTCGCAATATTTGAGGCCGGCGGGCTTGCGGAAGGTAACTACACTATCGAAATTCGCGGCTTCAAATGGGATGGCGGATTATCCAGCTATGTGGCAATCCCGCCGCAGAGCAAGATGATCCATGTTTACAACGGCTACCCGCATCTCGAGCCAACTGCGGGCGGCCCGCCGGTTCAGGAGTTCCGGCCGCAAGTCTTTATCACCCTTACGTCGCCGTCGGGAGACTGCGGTGACGTGCAGGTGGGAGACACTATTAGCGGCAGTTACAGCGTGACAGACGAATTCTTTGGCGTCGTCGGCGTCTCTCTAGTGCCGATCACCGTGGGTGGAATTCCGCAACCGGAGAACCCGGCTGTACTGTCCAGCGCTAATAACGGGCCGGGCACAGTCCTGTACGACGGTACGAATACCGGCGGAACCAGCGGGACCTTCACATTGTCAACTGCCGGAATGACGCCGTGCGGTTACACGATCCTGCTCGGTGCCTGGGACCGGGCGCTGGTCAACGACACGTGCTCAGGCCATTACAACGAGATGGGGGTTGGCTTCTGCTTGAGGGCAAATACGGCCGCCAAGTGAGAGGCTAACGCTTTCGTTTAAATGTCCAACCAGGCCTGTGGACGGGCGCGGCGTAACAAGCCCGCCCACAGGCCAATTTCAGGTAGCGCTTGCGTTATTACTGGCTGGCTCTTGGCACTCTCGGTGTCTGGCGGCTCACCCACTTGCTCAATGCGGAAGATGGGCCGGGCGATGTGCTGGTTCGCATTCGCCATTGGGCCGGATACGGCTTTTGGGGCAGCCTTCTTGACTGCTTTTATTGTTTGAGCCTATGGATCTCCGCTCCCTTTGCTTACATGCTCGGGGCGGGGTGGAAAGAAAAGCTTTTATTGTGGCCCGCGCTTTCGGGTGCCGCAATTCTGCTGGAGCGAATGATCCCCCGTGGGCCAGCCCAGCAGGCAATTTACATTGAGGATGAGGAGGAAAACGATGTGTTGCGGAAAGAGCAGGATACAGTTTCGCCCGGGAATTCCAAGCTCTCCACCGTCTGAGCTCGCGCGCGTCGCCGGTCCGGCGATGCCTTCCGCGCGATCTTCTGGACCCACCTTTCGATATACCGGCGGGACTAGCCTTACAGTGATCGGCGCTTTCACTGGACGGCAATATCGCTTCCCCAGCCCCGGCTCGCAAGTAGAGGTTGACCCGCGTGACCGGGCCTCTCTCGCCTCTATAAACCTCCTGCGACAGGTTGCGCGGCTGCCTTTCAGAGTCCAGAAACTCTGAAACAGCTACCGATAACGACATGCAATGTGGAGAGTTTCTTTTGCCCAGTCGGGTTTTACCCCGAAGTCGTAATAAACAGAAAACAGTCAAGAAACTGGCAGGCGTGGAGGGACTCGAACCCCCGACCCTCGGATTAGAAATCCGATGCTCTATCCGGCTGAGCTACACGCCCACACGACAGCTTGGAATGATCATAATAATGGGGTGTGTTCTAGTCAAACTTCGCGCCGCATAGTGGTGATTCTACGTCGACACGCGTTCGATGCTTTCGATACGCGTGGCGGTAGGAAGCCACCTCTATCTCATTTCATCGAACCAGAGAAAGAGCAGCATTGCGAACGAAATGCAGGTGGACGTCACAGCCACAGGCGGCGGTTCGGATAGAACGTCACCGGCCGGCCCGGATATTTCGCTTTGAAAGCCTGGAACTGCCGTAACATCGCGCGATACCTGTGGTCAGAAGTTTTTATTTTGACATGCGGCATGTGGACGAGCGTGCGCTCAATCACCCACACGTTGCGGGACGATAGCCGCCAATCGCATTGCCGCAGCGTGCGCAAATCGAGCATTCCGTAGCCCACGATCCGCCCTGAGCCATCCACGTAAGGGTCAACATAGCTCATCACTAAGGAGCGGAGTGTGCGGAATACAGGCTTGCGGCCGTGCAGTCCCGCGTCACGAGAGCGCGCAACCGTGCCGAAGCCGGTGCGCTCACGAAACAGAAAAAGAACATGATCCAGCAGGTCTTGTGATTCGAGGTCTAACAATATGGGAGGGTAGCCGTGCTGTTCAAGGATCGTGGCCGCCGTTCATGCGGCCTCCAGGCAGTGTACCTCGTGATGCATCACTACGCCGCGAAAAGTTCGAAGCGTCTCCCTATCCTTTTCCCAGTTATAAGGAAGCGAGCGCAAATATTGCTGCACGAGACGAGGCGTGCGAAGACGCCGAATCAGATTCCACTCTTTCGCGCGGAAAGCAAGGCGCGGCGGGGGAGTGGAGAGCCCAGATTCCGAATTCCAGATTCCAGACCAACGATCATTATGAGCACGCATGGAAAATGCTGGCGATCCTTAAAAAAATAACCGCAACTTCGGCGCAATCATAATCAACATCAAAACCATTGCTTCCGCCATAGCTCAAAGCAGAGTAGCGCCCACAGCGGCTTGCGATGGTCCGTCCTGCCGCGCTGGTGCTCCTCAACCATTCGGCGGACAAACGAGGCATCGAATAGCCCCTCAGATTTCAAACGGTTTTCCGAAAGCATTTCGTTCATTAAAGGCCGCAATCCCCGTCTGAGCAAGAGTGCGATGGGCACGGAAAATCCTCGCTTCTGCCGGCAAACAATCTCACGCGGCAGCCACGGTTCCACGACTTTCTTGAGCAGGCTTTTAAGCTGGAATCCACGTACCTTTAATCCTGCAGGCAGTCCTGCGGCGAACTCAATCAATCGGTGGTCAAGAAACGGAGTGCGCAGCTCAAGCGAACAGGCCATGCTAGCGCGGTCAATTTTAACCAGAAGATCATCGGCCAAATACAAGCAAAAATCGAGGTAGAGACCTTCCGCCACGGCATCTTCAAATTGCACACCCGCGGTCGCATTCTCAAACGGCTCCGAGATAGCACCGCGCAGCCGCGATTGTTCTGCCGGGACTAGGAGCGAGCCGAGTTCCTCGGGTGTGAACACTCCGAACCATGTCTGATGGCGGAGGGCAGGTTCTTTTTCCGCGTGGCTCAAAAACCGTTCGAGGAAAAGTCCCACCGGCGCTGCTCCCGAAGAAGCCGGCAAAAACGCCTTAAACCAGCCGGAGCATTGCTTGCGCAAGAAGGCCGGAAGGTGCAGGTAATGCTGCGCCAGCTTTTCGCCGAGATGGGTGGGATATCCGCCGAAAAGTTCATCGCTGCCTTCTCCTGAGAGCGCCACCTTAATATGCTTGCGCGCAAATTGGGAGAGCAAGAAAGTTGGAATTACCGCCGGGTCGGCCAATGGCTCATCGAGCTGCGGCACAAGCGCGTCGAGCCCCTCCAGAAGAAGCCGTTCATCCGCCATCAAAACCTTGTGCTGAGTGCGGAAACGCCGGGCGACAAGGCTGGCATACGGTTCTTCGTCAAACGATTTTTCGGTAAACGAAACAGAGAACGTGCTCACCTTGCCGGGCGCGAGATCGCTCATCAACGCAACCAGCGTGGAAGAATCTACCCCTCCGCTCAGAAAAACGCCGAGTGGCACATCGCTGACCAGCCTTGAAACCGCGGCCTCACGCAGACGGCGGCGAAGATCCTCAACGATGTCCCGTTCATCTGCATTTGAGACGCCCGGCATTCCGGGCGCGCGGAGATAATACTTAAGCTGCCAGAAGGGTTCGAGGCAGGTCTTTCCTGACTCGACGACCATCCGCCAGCCCGCAGGCAGCTTGCTAATTCCGGCCCAAATACTTCGCGGCGAAGGGACATAACCGTAAAAAAGATATTGCCGCATCGCTTCGTGATCGATTTCGCGGGGGATTCCGGGATATTCCAGAAGCGCCTTGATCTCCGAGGCGAAAACCAGCGTTTCCCCGAGCTGCGCATAGTAAAGCGGCTTTTCGCCCGCGCGGTCACGCGCCAGAACCAGCCTCCCGCGCTGGTCATCCCACAGCGCAATGGCGAACATTCCGTTGAGCTCGTGCACGAAGTCTTCCCGGCGCTCTTCGTAAAGATGAGCGATCACCTCGCCGTCGGAATGGGTTTTGAATTGATGCCCGCGGCCAAGCAGCTCCCGGCGCAATTCGCGGTAGTTATAAATTTCGCCGTTGAAGACTAGCGTGATGCTACCACTCTCATTGGAGAGGGGTTGATCTCCTGTCTCAAGATCAATAATGCTTAAACGGCGGATAGCCAGTGCGAGATACGGACGCTCAAACTTACCCTCGCTATCCGGCCCGCGATGCGCGATGCGCGACGACATCGGCCCGATCGCCGCGAGGTGCTTCTCAGGCGCGAGCGTCGTATTCAAGATTCCGCAAATGCCACACATATTTTGCTAGGGTGAGACGGTTGGCCGTTTTTTGAAAAACGTGCAGCGCGGCTTTGGAGTCTGCGAGGCAAATGCAGTTGTAGCGGCGGCCCCCGGCCGCCAGCGTTTACGATTTAAAAACCGGCGGCCAGAGGCCGCCGCTACAAATACAGTTACAGTCACGCCACATCAAAATCAGTGATCATTATTGGAACCTTCGGGGGAGTTCTCAATAATAAGCTGGCCGTTGTAATCAATCCAATTTTTCTTCATCCAGCGCACGGCGTAGAGATCCTGAAGACCCTTAATCAGCCGCCCCCACGTTCCATACTTCGTTTTGCCGGCGCGCCGGGGATGATGGCCTACGGAAACCTGGAGCACGCGGCAGCCTCGTATTTTGAGAAGCGTGGGCAGGAAGCGATGCATCCCGTTATAAAGCTTGAGATTGCGTACGCGCTCAGCGCGAAACGCTTTGAGCGTGCAGCCTGTGTCTACAATATCGTCGCCCGTGGCCCAGTTGCGCACGCCGTTCGCAATGCGCGATGAAATCCGCTTGAGCCAGGAATCCTGGCGGCGGGCGCGCACTCCGCAGACAACATCCCAATCGCTCAGTTTTTCGAGCAGCGCCGGGATGTCTGCAGGGTCGTTCTGCAGGTCGCCGTCAAGCGTGACCACCGCGGCGCCTTTGGCATGATGAAAGCCCGCCTCCATCGCCGCCGTCTGACCCAGGTTCGCCCGGAAACGGAGTATACGGATGCGGCCATCAGCCGCCTGAGCACGGCGCAGTTCATTGAGGGTCTCGTCCGCGCTTCCGTCATCTACAAAGAGAATTTCCGCTGTGCCGGGGAGGCCAGCTAAGACAGCCTTCAGGCGCTCAACCAGCGGCGCAATATTATCCGCCTCATTGAAGACAGGGATGACAAGGCTCAGCGAGATGGGATGTTCCGGCCCCGGCATAAGTTTACGATCGCTTTGGATCCTTTCTGCGAAAACGATCGAACAAGCGGAAAAATTTTTGCGAGCGGCGGACGTCTTCCTGAATCTGAAGCTTCAGCATGGCCGGGTTTTGAAACTTCATTTCGTCTCTCAGCCGGTGGAGATACGAAACTTTCAAGGAAGTTTCCTTCACCTCGCCATCGACGTTCAGCAAAAAGGTTTCGATGGCCAGCGGGTGATCTCCAAACGTCGGTTTGTAACCGATGTTGGTGATAGAGCGATGCCGCGCGGCGCCCAATTGGGTTTCAGTAATGTAGACGCCGGGTTGCGGAACCTCTTCCTCATCCGGTTTCAGGTTCAGCGTCGGCACGGTCTGGCGGCGGCCCACGCCGAGGCCGGAAACAACGCTGCCTGAATTACTGAACGGACGGCCCAGCAGCCGTCCCGCATTATAGACGCTCCCAGCGGCAAGCAACTGGCGTATGCAACTGCTCGAGACCTGCCGGCCGCGGACGCTAACGATCGGAACGATTTCGAGCGAAAACCGGCGCTCACGGCTTAATTCCTCTAACGTGTGAACATCACCCGCCTGCCGGTAGCCAAAACGGAAATTGGGACCCACGCAAACCGAGACCGCCCGCATCCGCTCCAGCAGAACATGGCCAACAAATTCGGCGGGCGATAGGTGAGCCAACTCCCGGGTAAAGGGAAGCACCAGCAGTACCTCAATGCCTTGTTCCGCAATGAGCTTGGCCCGCTCGGGCAACGTGGTCAAGATTTTTGGTGCGCGGCTGGGCGCAAGCACCCGGATGGGATGGGGATCAAAGGTGATGGCAGCAGGCGCCGCCCCCAGCGCGCGCGCCGTATCGACCACCCGGTTTAACAATGTTTGGTGTGCAAGATGTACACCATCAAAATTGCCGATGGTCAGGGCACAACCGCGAGGAAGCGGGGGAAGCT
>DASZAA010000369.1:0-10852 GCA_035945615.1 Terriglobia bacterium | reverse complement strand
AATCCCAGGTATTGCTGTTTGTGTCCCCACCGCTCGGAACTGGGATCACGCAGCTCCGTCCCTACCCAAATGCGGTCGTAGAGCCTGGTTTCCGCGGAGACGCTGTAGCCTCGATCCTGAAATTTGTCGTACCACTGGGGGTACTTCAAGATGATGTGCACGCCCGGGTTCACCTGGCGGGCGGGGCCAACGACGTCATCACGACTCACACGAAGCATCAGGTTCTTGCGATATTGCTGCCAGCTCAAATCGCCCTTGGCCGCGGCGCATTCAGAGCACTGACAGTCGGTAAAGAAAAAATCGTCAATGATAATTTCATTGAAGAGGCTCGCAGCGTCGCGGAAGATATGAGCCAACCGGCGCTGATTGGCTTGATTTGTATAACAGGCTACGACTTTCGAGCCGGTTGACGGCTTTCCGATCGCGGTGGTCGCAACCGCTCCCGAGACTTCAAATCCGGCCCCCCTGAAGAAATCGCGCGCGGTCCTGAGCGTATCCGGGTCAGCTTCGTAGCCATCCCGGAATACTTCGATGTAAACCTTGTTGATGTGCAGGCGACGGCAGAACTGTAATGCGTGCTCGCGCCCCTGCGGCGTGGAAAGCATGTCGCGCACGGTTTGCGCGGTAATGATGGTCGACCAGCTTACGCTGGACGCTTTCGCTGTAGAAAGGGACAAGGAAAAGAGAATCAGAAGAATCGCGAGATATGAGTTGGCTTTGTGAAAGGGTTTCATCTCAGCTCCAAACGCCTGTCCGGGAAGGATTGTCGGTCTTTCTCTTCAATCGAACCGAGAGAGTACAATAGCTCAGCATTCACCTGCAAGCGAATGTAAGTGATGGGCTACGGGTGGCTAGAGAAGTTTCACCTGGTTCATCACTCTCCGAGGCACTGAATAGATACAGATCAACGGCACTGTAGGAATTCGATGCACCTTCGCGGACTTATTATTGAGCTTGGCCCTTTTTCCTGGTTTAGCAGCGGCTAAAACCCACGAAGGCCTCCTCGACCGTCGCCGACAAGAATCTCGCCGAACCTCTACCCTACGCCGTCACACCCTGGCTACCCCTCAACCCGCAGCTGTGATAAAAATATACGCGGGCTCGCTGCCCTTCCAGGCATCATAAGCTGGGGTCTTACCTCTGGGTTGTACGTCGATGGTCACCGGGCGGCCGCCGCAACCGCTGCGGGGCAAGTTATCTGGACCGACACCGGGTGCTTCGGCGGACGGGTCAGACCCACTGTCCCAGCCACTTTCACCTTGACATTCTACCTAAAGCGTTATACTTTCACCTAGAATGCCTACCAAAGAACAACGAGAACGCATTGAACTGTTGCAGGGAACATTGGACCTGCTGATCCTCCGTACGCTGCTATTAGGCCCCACGCACGGGCATGCCATTGCCAAGGCGATCGAAATGAGATCGGAAGACGTATTGCAGGTCGAGCAGGGCTCGCTCTACCCCGCGCTGCACCGCCTCATCAAGCGGGGATGGATTTCGGTCCAGGACGGCACGTCGGAGAACAATCGGCGTGCGAAGTTCTACCGGCTGACCGCCAAGGGGCGCCGTCAGCTAGCGATTGAAACCAGCAAGTGGGACAAGCTGGCGGGAGCGATTGCGCGGATTCTCAGGCCCGCCGAACAAGAGGGCAAACCATGAACCGCCGCAAGCGCATGATGGAGAATCTCGATCAGGACATCCGCGACTTTATTGAGCGCGAGACCCAAGACAACATTGAGCGCGGCATGCGGCCCGAGGAGGCCCGTTATGCAGCTTTGCGCAAGTTCGGCAACGTGACACGCGTCAAGGAAGACACGTGGGGGGTATGGACTTTGGGTTGGCTG
The DNA here is from genome assembly GCA_035945615.1 of Terriglobia bacterium. Classification (GTDB taxonomy): domain Bacteria; phylum Acidobacteriota; class Terriglobia; order UBA7540; family UBA7540; genus RH2-MAG17b. The sequence continues at coordinate 9,008 of DASZAA010000369.1, read as the reverse complement.
GAGCAATTACGGCGGGACCTTAGTTACGGTCTGCGCCAGTTGCGCCGAGCCCCGGGCTTTACAGCCGTCGCCGTCGTGACGCTCGCGCTGTGCATCGGTGCGAACACGGCGATCTTCAGCTTCGTTGATGCCGTGCTTCTGGAGCGGCTGCCCTATCCACACCCTGAGCAGATCGTGATGGTGTGGGAGAAGCCGCCGATGGGCGAACGCAACGGCATTTCCACCATGAACTTTCTGGATTGGAAGCGCCAGAACACCGTCTTCACGGCCATGGCGGCGGAAACCGGCGGCTCGATGACTCTGACCGGAGGCGACCGGCCCCTGCAGCTCCAGGGTTCCCGAGTATCGGCGCCGTTCTTCAACATCTGGGGCGTGAAGCCCATGCTAGGAAGAACGTTTGCCCCCGACGAAGATCAGCTCGGAAAGAACCAGGTCGTAGTCCTTAGTCACAGAGCCTGGGAGAGCCGATTCGGCGCCGACCCGAAGATCATCGGTCGTACCATTAGCCTCGACAATAAGCCTTACACGGTGATCGGCGTGATGCCAGCCCGGACCCCTTTCGACCGTACCCAGAATCTTCTTTGGATTCCACTCGCTTTCAAGCCTAAGGAGATGACCCGCGATTATCACTGGATGATCTCCTGGGCGCGTCTAAGGCCTGGCGTTACGCTGCAGCAGGCGCGCGAGCAGATGAAATCTATCGCCGCGCGGATCGCGCATGATTATCCGGAGTCGAACAAAGGCTGGAGCGCCACTGTCGACCGGTACCAGGACACTTTTGTAGATGCCAGCTTGCGCCGGTCGCTCTGGGTGCTGTTTGCCGCGGTAGGTGCGGTGCTGCTGATCGGGTGTGTCAATCTGGCCAACCTGCTGCTGGCACGCGGCGCGAGCCGCGAGCGTGAAGTCGCGGTGCGGTCGGCACTGGGGGCAAGCCAAAGGCGGCTGGTGCGTCAATTCCTTACAGAGAGCGCGCTGCTCTCTGGCTTCGGAGGGGTGGCCGGTCTTCTGGTGGGCTACGGACTCATGAAGATCTTTAAGCCTTGGACACCACTTTTCCAACTGCCGGTCGAAGCCGATGTTCGACTCAACGGGCACGTGCTGCTGTTTGCGGCCGCGGTCGTGGTCGCCACCGGAATCCTTTTCGGCATTGCGCCTGCCATTCGCTCCGCTCGGTCCGACTTGGTGGAATCTCTCAAAGAGGGAGGGCGTACAGCCAGTTCCGGCATGGGCCGGAAGCAGGCGCGCAGTGGGTTAGTGGTAGCCGAGGTCGCGTTAGCGTTTGTCCTGCTTTCGGGCGCGGGACTTCTGGTTCGTAGTTTCTACCAGTTGCAACAAGTCGACCCGGGCTTTGAAAGCACGAACGTGATCACCATGTGGCTGCCCATGACGTCAGCACAATACCCTAACGGGCCTCGAATCATCAGCTATCTTGACCAGGTAAGAGAGAAGCTTGACGGCGTGCCAGGCGTCCTCGCCGCCGCCACAACATCAGCGCTTCCGTTGGAAGGCTGGAGCGACGGCATGCCGTTCCTGATCGAAGGGCGGCCTTTTGTGGACATGGCCAATCGCCCCTCCGCCGGCTTCAAGCAGGTAAGCCCGTCTTATCTTTCCTCCCTCCACATGCGGTTACTCAAAGGGCGATGGCTTGCGGAAACAGATACCGCCGCAAACGTGCCCGTAATGGTCATCAACAAGCCCATGGCGAATCGCTATTTCAAAGGTGAAGACCCCATTGGCAAACGAATTCTGATTCAGCAGATCATTCCTGGCCAGCCCGCCCTCGGGCCTGAAATACCTTGGCAGGTGGTCGGCGTGGTGGCCGAGGAAAAGTCAGACGGGCTCGACTCTTTGAGCCCCGGCATGTACGTTTCCTACAAACAGAGTCCCACCGTCAACACGGCCCTCGTGGTCCGTGCCGCGATGGACTCGGCACTGCTGGTGAAATCCATCCAGACGGCCATTTGGCAGCTCAACAAGAATCAAGCAGTCGACGACATTCAGAAACTGGACCAGATTAAATCCGATTCGCTCGGACCCAATCGGTTGAGGGCCACCTTGCTGGGTATCTTCGCGGCGCTGGCGCTTTTACTCGCGGCCATCGGAATCTACGGCGTCATTTCGTACTCCGTTGCGCAACGGACGCACGAGATGGGCGTGAGAGCAGCACTGGGCGCAAGCCGGTGGGACCAGCTACGCCTGGTACTGGGCGGCGGCATGGCGCTCACGGCCCTGGGCCTGGGAATTGGAGTGTTGGGAGCGATTGCTCTCACTAGCCTCTTGGCGAGTCTGTTGTTCGGGGTGAGCCCGCATGACCCGTGGACGCTCACAGCGGCCGCGGTGATCCTCGCGGCTGTCGCAGCCGCCGCGTGCTACATTCCCGCGAGCCGCGCGGCGAAGGTGGACCCGATGGTGGCGCTGAGGCATGAATGATGACTTTGAGGTTCGGCTCTCCACGAACGCCGGATATCTTTGTGACGCCGAACATTGGGGTCACATATTCGGGAAGCACCAAGAAGCTCGCCGAACACGGCGGTTTTGCACACGACGATATGAACGTCATGATGTTGTTGTCGAATCCCAACTTCGCCCAGAAAACGGTGACGAGCTCAGTTGAGACCGAACAAGGTGGCCCCAACGATCCTTGAGGCTTTGGGCCTCAATCCCGAGAGCTTCCAGTCCGTCCAAATCGAGCATAACCAAGTGCTGCCAGTTCTCCCTCTGCCGCCAGATCACGACGACCATTAATCCGGCACAAACGTTTCAGGTAAAACAATTCTTCCTTCCGTACGGATGGTCATGGTGCCGCCCGCACGGAGACGTTTTGCGCACAACCCCGCCTGACCGTCCCACAAAGACGCCGCGGCGCCAGGGTAGCGCAGGCTTGTTGTTTGAGTCTGCAGTTTTCCGGGCGGATGACGTGCGAAACCTCACGCGGCTCCGGTTGACAATAAATTGAGTCCGGATATAGTATGCTTTCCCATCGGCCGGTCGCTCAGATCTCAGCGCTCACTTTTGCCGACTACGAGGAGAGGAATTGGTGAATCGACCTGCTAAGTCAAGTTGGGGGTGCCTGCTACTATGCTTCAGCATTCTCATTGCTCTGTGCGCACCGCCCGCCCCAGCTCAAACCTCCACGGGTGAAATTGACGTAACCGTGGCCGATCCTTCAGGGGCCGTCATCCCGGGCGCCCACGTCACCATCATGGGAACGAACACCGGGAATGTGGTGCGGCAACTCGCGACCAACAGCGTGGGGATCGCGGCCGCGCCCCTGCTTCGGGCGGATACCTACAACGTTATCGTGTCGGCCGCGGGATTCCAGCAACTGGTACGCAAAGGAATCGTGCTGCGGGTTGGTGCGGTACTGAGCCTCCAACTGGCGCTCGAGACGGGCAGCGCCACGCAGACTGTCACCGTCGTGGGCCAAACGCCGTTGCTTCAGGAAAAGACGGGGTCGCTGTCGCAGACCATCAACCAGCAAGAAATAGGGCAACTGCCTCTCAATGGAAGGAACTATCTCCAGCTTGGCAACCTAGTCCCCGGAGCTGTCCCCTCCCACGGCAGCCGCGACGATACATTCTCAATTTATGGTAATTCGGGCATCCAAAACGCGTTTCTGCTGGATGGGGCTCGCAACGAGAATTATATCCGTGGCATTGATAGCGGAGTGTCAGGCGGCAATGCCTTGCTTCCTTCGCGCGACGCCTACCGCCCGCCCCTCGATGCAATCGCAGAGTTCTCAGTTGAAACGGGCAATTTCTCCGCCGAATACGGAGCCTCCGCCGGCTCCATCGTCACCGCCGTCACCAAGAGCGGGACCAACCAGATTCACGGCTCCGCCTATGAGTTCCTCCGTAACGACGCCTTCGATGCCAGGAATTTCTTTGCTCCCCCCGGTCCCAGCCCGCAGCTCGTGCAGAACCAGTTTGGAGGTTCACTCGGCGGACCCATCATCAAGAACCGTGCGTGGATATTTGGCGCATACGAAGGAACGGGTATTAACAGCTCTATCAGCAGCGTCTCGACGGTCCCTACGGCAGCACAGAGGAGCGGGGACTTCGGCTCAACTCCGGTCTATAATCCCTTCACAACCCAATGTAATGCCGCCCACACCGTTTGCTCACGTTCGCAGTTTGGCGGTAATACGATTCCGCAAGCCGATATCAACTCGATCGGGCAGTCGCTCGTCAACCGCTACCCATTGCCTAACCTATCAAGCGTTGCCAACAACTACGCCCAGAACTCTCCTCAGGATACTTTCAACCACAATGCAATTTTCCGCGGTGATGTGCAGCTTTCCGCCCAAAGCAGCATGTTTGCGCGGCTGGCGCTGACGCGCTATCACATTTTGGCTGATGCGAGTCTTCCGCCGCCGGCGCAAACGCCGGTCCGCCGCTTAGCACATTCATGGGGCGTGGGCTACGGGTTTACACACACTTTTACGCCAACCTTGGTGAACGAGCTGCGTCTGAATTGGACCCGCTTTACCTTGAGCCAGGACGCCACGCTGGCTTTGGATCAAATTATTCCCGGAATGCTTGACCCGAACATCCACAGTAGCATTCCGACTTTTAACGTCACGGGCTTCGCTACATTGGGAGCGCAGGCCTCTTGCTGCTCCAACGACCCTTTGGATAAGAGCTCCGGGGTGTGGGATCTGGCTGACAATCTTTCCGACTCCATGGGTAAACACTTGCTGAAATTCGGCGCCGAAACGCTCTACATCCGGCCCTCAACATACACATCCAACACGGGCCGGGGCAGCATGGGCTTTACCGGGGTGTTCACGCAAAACTCTCTGAGCCGGACCGGCACGGGGAACCCGCTTGCTGACCTGCTGCTCGGGACCGCGAATACTGTGAATACAGGTACAGTCGGCAATATCGTCGAGAGAGGGCACTATTTTGGCTTTTACTTCCAAGACGATTTTAGCGCAACCAGGAATCTGACCTTGAACCTCGGCCTCCGTTACGAGATCACACTGCCTTATATCGAAGGCCACGACCGAATGGCCAATTTCATCCTGACGCCTGGCAATCCAAATTTTGGCCAGATGATTCTATCTGGCAATCCGGCTTTCCCGAGGTCGCTCGTGGAAACGAACACGGACAACCTCGCGCCCCGCGTGGGTTTTGCCTACCGCGTCCCCAAAGTGAAGGACTTTGTGGTGCGGGGCGCTTATGGCATTTTCTACTCGCAGGATACCGGAGAAGGGGTGAACAATCGGCTGGTGACGAACCCGCCTTTCATCGGATATGGCGGCACCAGCATCACCAGCGACCAGTTATTTCCGTCAACCGGCTTCGTTCTCAGCCCCACCGCGACCGCGCCGCGCCTGCCACCGATCAATCCGCTGGCGTTCGTTCTTAATCCCCTTTCGACCGCCTCGCTTGTAAGCTGGAATCTGAATCACCCGACGCCCTACGTGCAGGAATGGAACTTCACGCTGGAAAAGCAGCTCCCATGGAATGCTGCATTACAGGTGAGTTATGTCGGCAACATCGGTCTCGATATCTGGAGCGAGGCTCAAGGCAACCAACCGTTGACGAACGGTCCGGGATCTCCCAACTCGAGGCGGCCCTTGTCGAAATACACGGATGCTCCCATTAATGCCTTTGGTCCATGGAACAGAAGCCATTATGAAGGCCTATCGACGCGCTTTGAGAAACGTCTTAGCAACGGCGTTCAAATTTTGACGGACTTTACGTATGGAAACTCGATGGACCTTCAGAATCCGGCTGGAGGTTTGTGCGACGGCTGCAACGAGCAGGTCCAGAATGCGTACAACTTGAACTCTCTGCTCGGGCCCTCCGATCAGAACGTCCGGCTTCGGTACACTTTCAGCGGGATGTGGAGTCTGCCCTTCGGGACGGGGCACCATTTGGCCGGTGAAGGGTGGCAGAGCGCCCTCTTCGGATCGTGGGGTGTGGATGGCATCTACCAGGCGGAAACCGGTTACCCGTTCACGCCGGTTCTGAGCTTCGATAACGCCAATGCAGGAAACAACTCCTGGCCCAACCGGGTCTGCAACGGTGCGCTGTCGAACCCAACGATAACGGAATACTTCAACACAGCTTGCTTTGTAACGCCGCCGCAATACCAGTTCGGAAACACAGGACGGAATATCCTGTTTGGACCCGGAATTAACAATCTGGATTTTGCTCTGCACCGGGCATTCCGGATACCTGTGGGCGAGCAGACGCGGCTAGAGTTCCGCGCCGAAGCGTTCAACTTTTTCAACCACCCGCAATTCGGCCAGCCCGGAACTACGATTGGCACAACGACTGCAGGCACCATTAGCTCAACGTCGGTCGCCAACCGCGAGATACAACTCGCACTTCGGCTGAGCTGGTAACGGGACGTGCCACAGAGCCCATGAAGGCGCTTGCATCTGGATGACGTAAATTGAGCCCGCCGCCGCTTGCACTTGAGATTGCGAAGTGTGCGGTCCTGGTACTCGGCACAGGCGTTTCCAGCCGCAACGAGCAGCTTCGTGACGGTATTCGCAGCTCCCGTCAATCGAACTGTGGCGCACTACCTCAACGCAAGAAAGATTGCGAGCGGAGGCAAACGGGGATGTATTGGTTCGCAGCCGAAAGGCAAAATCGAAATTCCGGATTCAGCCTTCCAGATTTGAACAGCAGTTCGGCATTCCAAAGGAAGCTTTGCAACTCTACGCGGCGTATTACGCCGCACTAGACCCCTGGCTTTTGGCGGGGGGAACAAGGGCTCACTGAGTGGATCGGACTCGGTAGCGCCCTCTGCCAGCCTGCCCAATTTGAGCGAACTGAGTTCTATAACGAGTTCTTCCGCTAACAGATAACAGACTCTCAGAGCAAGGGCGCTAGCCAGGCGTGATTGATGCTGAGCAAACCGATAAATGTTCTTTCAAACCTACAGGGAGGAACGATTTGAGGAAGCTCTGCCATAAGATGACCCAAAGAAGAGAACTGCCTGTCCTTGGAACTATAATCCTAGCCCTGATCTGGCCGTATCCGGCCGCCGGCGCCTTGAAAAGTTACCAGAGCGTGCACAAGGAAGAGAACCTGGAGATTCCAAGGCCGGGCGATCCCTTTTGGTGGGCCCAAATTGACTTCACAAAGCCCCACGGCATCGCTTGGAGCGTTTCAGACTTTGCCACGCTTGCACAAAGCGGGATGAACGGGGTGGAAATCAATTTGGACTGGGCGGACATCGAACCCCAAAAGGACCGATACGATTTTCAGTTGCTCGACCGCTATATGGAGGAAGCGGCTAAAGTCCATCTGAAGATTTACCTCCTGTTTTGGGAAAGCCTATGGGGAGAGAAGCAAGGGAAGAATCCGCCCCCGTGGATTAGCGCACGCGACATTTCAAGCGATGGCTTTGCGGCAGAAGAGCCGCCGTGGTGGGATGAAAATTCACGCAAGGCATATTTCAATTACGTCGCTCACACCATCGACCATGTAAAAGCTAGTCCCGGCTTTGGCGGCGTTTACGCCAGCTACGGATGGCTCGATTCCGAGTGGGGAGCCGCCCCTCAGGGCTCGCACGGGGTCACCGGCTACGCCCCTGCGGACATCCAAGCGTTTTACAGGTGGCTTCCTCAAACTTATAAAACCATCGCAAACTTCAACCAACGCTGGCAGTCGTCTTATCATTCTTGGAACAGCATTCCGGTTCCAAGGCCGGGCGACCGCTTATTTCCCCTCTACCAGCGTTTTCGTCAATACAGTGTGCTGGAGGCGTTCAACGCGATTTCGCAGCTGGTTCGTGCGCATACCAACGCTACCTTACTCTATTCGTGGGGAGGGCAGATTTGCGGGCTGATTGGCCCCACAGTGCAGGGCAATGACCCAGACGCCTTTTTTGAGGTAGCCAAGAAATACCATGCAATTATCAATCTGGACGACGCAAACGCTCCCGGGCTTGCGCTTCTCTTTGGCAGCCTGGCTCGGTCCTACGGGGTTCCGCTTCTCCAGGAGTGGACGCCGCATCGAGGCGACCTTCGTCCAGAAGTACCCCAGTGGCTAGGCCACATTGGGCTCGCCGCCCCACGTGAAGTAGGAGAAGATTTCTTTATCTACCCTCCCGCGTCCCAGAGACTCGGGTTTGTGGAGGCCTGGTCTGCTTACCGGGAATGGCATGCGACAATGGCCAAGGTCATTCAGGGAAAGACGCCCGAACAGCCCGTGGCTGTGATCGTACCCATGCACCAAATCTCGCTGAGCGCCAATTTGAACACTTTCCCAAACCTGACACAGGAGCTCGGTGATTTCTGGCAGCATTATTACGTTCTGCCACATTTCATTACGGACCAGCAGGTCGCCGAGCGGGATGTCAGCCTGCAGCAGTTCCGCGCTGTGGTAGACTTAGGGAACGAAGTAGCTGCCTTATCCCCACTAAAAGAGTATGCTGCGAAGCACCCGGTCCTCAAAACTCTAGACCAAGCGATTCCCTATCTTCGACCGTATGTGGCGGTTGACCCGCCAACCGACTCGCTTGAGGTCACGCCGACAGTAAAGGGGTCCATCGTATGGCTAACCTTTGCCAATTGTAATGATCAGCACGCCTACTCCGGGACCATCCGTTTCAATCCCGCAGCGGTTGGCCTGCGCCCGGCGTCACCTTTCAGGGTGAAAGACGCTAAAACTGGACAGCCTGTTCCTGCAACGCGAGGCACGGGCGGGACAATTCAGTGGCAAATTGATTTGCCGCGCGCAGGTTTTCAGATCCTTCAATTAAGCTTTTCTAACTAGCCAAGGCCTTCGCCTGACCCGAAACCCAAAAACTGATCCAAGGGAAGCGCGCAGACAAAATTGGCCGCCTCGTTCGGATTTCCAGAACCGTTGTATTTTGCGATTTGAGGGTACGGACACAGCGGACGTGTCATCTCGATACCGTTTGATGGATGGGAAGGATTCACGTATTTTGTGGCAATGATGCTGTCCGGCGCGACCCCCTTCTCCACCCATTGTTCGAGGGCTGCCGAAACGTTCCGAGCAGGATTCAAAGTTGTGACCACGCCG
>DASZAA010000368.1:0-7481 GCA_035945615.1 Terriglobia bacterium | reverse complement strand
GCTGGCTTTGCTCGACAACCGCATCGTCCGCAAGGCCTACGGAAAAGTCTTTTTTGCGAGCCTGCCGGAATACCGCCGGACGAACCGCCTGGAAGATGTGAAGGCTTTCATGCAAAAATACTAGGTTGCCGTAATCAGAGTCTTAAAAGCGAGACCCTACGCTACAATTACAGCGAAATAAATGATTAGGAAATCATAATGTTTGAAGTTTCGGTTGAATATACGTTTGCCGCCGGGCACGCATTGCGGAATTACAAGGGAAAATGCGAAAACGTGCACGGCCACAACTACCGCGTGCGAGTGACGGTCGAAGGCGAAAAGCTGAACGAAGCGGGGCTTTTAGTGGATTTTACCGACCTGAAGGCGGTAATTCGGTCTCTTGTCGACCGCCTGGACCATCAGTTTCTGAATGATCTGGAACCATTTAACCAGGTGAATCCCTCGGCGGAAAACCTAGCGCAGCACCTGAGCGATGGCATCAGAGCCCGTATTGAGGGACAAGGCGCGCGTCTTCGAGCCGTCACCGTCTGGGAGACGGACACTTCTTCGGCTACCTACCGGTCTTAAGATCGTAATTTTGACTCAAAATCCTGCAAACTATAGTTTTTTATCAATTTAGCCGATTGATTCTCTTGACCTTAATTACTGGTTGATAAAAAATAGAATGGCTTAATGTAAGCACGCAAAGCTGTAGCGACGGCTGGCCATCGGCTTTTGAAATTTGCGGCCGGAGGTGGCCGCTACATTTCTGAGAATCAGCGTTTTGAAACGCCGCCCCCTCATGAGGCCGCCGTTTCCACAGGAGCTCCCCATTGGGAATGAATTTTCGTTCACTCTTCAGCATGTTTTCATCGGATCTGGCTATTGATCTGGGCACGGCAAATTCGCTGGTCTACGCCAAAGGGAAGGGCATTGTCGTCAATGAGCCGTCAATTGTGGCCATCAACAAGGTCAACGGTGAGATTGAGGCGGTGGGGCGCGAAGCCAAGGAAATGTTGGGCCGCACACCCGGCAACATCGTTGCCATCCGACCACTGAAAGACGGGGTGATTGCCGATTTTAAAGTCACGGAAAAGATGCTGAATTACTTTATTCAGAAGGCGCACAACCGCAAGATGTTCGTGCACCCACGGATTGTGATCGGCGTCCCCTCCGAAATCACGCAGGTGGAGAAGCGCGCAGTTCAGGATTCCGCCATGCGAGCGAAGGCAAGCGAAGTTTTCCTGGTGGAGCAAGCCATGATGGCGGCGATTGGGGCGGGACTGCCCATCACAGAGCCATCCGGAAGCATGATCGTGGATATCGGCGGCGGCACCACCGACATCGCCGTAATCTCACTTTCCGGCATCGTTTATAGCCGCTCCGTGCGCGTCGCGGGCAACGAGATGGACGAGTCGATTACGGCATACCTCAAGCGCAAATACAACCTGTTGATTGGCGAACGCACGGCGGAGCAAATCAAGATAGAACTCGGCTCAGCTTATCCACTGGAGAAGCCGCTGAACATGGAAATCAAGGGCCGGCACCTGCTTGAAGGCATCCCAAAGACGGTGACAATTGACGATACCGAAATCCGCGACGCGCTATCCGAGTGCATTGCCACCATTTTGAACGCCATTCGCGTGGCGCTTGAGCGCACTCCGCCCGAACTCTCGGCGGATATTTCCGACCGCGGCATTGTGCTCACCGGCGGAGGCGCGATGATCAAGAACCTGGATAAGCGCATCCGCGAAGAAACAGGACTGCCCGTCTCCATCGCGGAGGACCCTCTGGCTTCCGTCGTGCTTGGCACCGGAAGAATGCTGACCGATTTCAGCCTGCTGCGAAGGGTTGCTATTGAATAATGCGTAGGCGCCGCCATGATGCTTGAGGTTAACTCTTCGATTCACCCGCGGCCCGTACCTCCCCGGCCCCCCGAAACGCCGCAGGTGATGCAGGCCTTCATCATCAACCACGCGGCCTTCTTCGCGCTGATCACAGTGCTGATTCTGCAGCTTCTTTTTCTGGCCTTCCAGGCCACGCGCAAACACAATGTGCGGGTGATCAAGGTGTGGGCGGTGGCGGCTTTTGATCCGTTTGAGCGTTCGGTGCGAGGGATATCCGATGCTGCCGCTGTTGCAAACCATTCCTTTGGGGATTATTCGCGGGTCGAGCAGGAAAATAAGGGTCTCCAGCAGCAACTGGCCACAGCGCGCGCCGAGGCTAGGCAACTTGCCGAAGCCGGGGCCGAGAACAGCGAGCTGAAATCCCTGCTTAATCTGAAGAGAAGCCTTCCCCTGCGCACGCTCAGCGCGGAAGTCATTGCGGCCAGCCCTGGCACGGCGTCGGCCATCTACATCGACCGTGGAGCGAAAGACGGCCTTAAAACGGACATGGCCGTGATCACGCCCGACGGCGTGGCGGGAAAAACCGTGGCGATTTTTCCCCATACTGCCCAGGTGCTGCTGCTTACCGATAGCTCGAGCGGCGCGGGCGCGATGCTCGAAAAGTCGCGCGACGAAGGCGTGCTGAAGGGCAGTGGGGATGATATTTGCAGGCTTGACTACATTCCTAATGGGACTTCGGTGGCTTCGGGGGATCGGGTGGTGACATCAGGCCTCGATCAGATTTACCCCAAAGGACTGTTGATAGGGGTGGTGTCAGGTGTGCGCGAGGGCAATGTTTACAAGCTGATTTCGGTGAAGCCGGCGGTGGACCTGAATCGCCTGGAAGACGTTCTGGTGATTTTAAACGCGAAGTCAGAATGATTTATGGCGGCGGTCGAAGCCACCAAGACGGAGCCTCACAGGCTTCGGCCCTCTGTCTTTTGAAATCCGGTGGCAAGATACCTCCGCTACAACCACATGGCGTCAAGCCTAAACTATGCCAAGCTCTGCGGACCGTCCCGTAGCCGTCTATCGAGTCAACCTGGCGGCGTTTTGGATCAGCCTGTTTGTCGCCCTGCTGCTACAGATTTCATTGCCTATCCGCATCCCGCTGGCCCATCTTTTTGATTTTCCCCTCGTACTGACCATTTATTACGCTTCCATCCGCCGCAGCAAGGTTTATGGCATCGCGCTTGGAACAGGCCTAGGCCTGATTCAGGACGCGCTCTCGCACGGCCTGATTGGAATGTTTGGCATCGCCAAGTGCATCGTGGGATATCTTGCGGCTTCGGTCAGCGTGAAATTTGACCTAGAACAGCTTGGCGCGCGATACATCCTCACTGCGGTTCTAGTGTGCGTTCACAGTCTGGTGCTGGTGGCCCTGCGTCTGGTGCTCTTTGAAAATCCCGGGCCGTTTGTTCCGCTCGATCTTGCCAGCACGATTGTTGTGAACGTAGCTCTCGCCTTGATCTGTTACCCCATCCTCGACCGCTTCAAGCGGCCGGCGTGAAAGGCGGAGACGAGAGCCAAGAGACGAGGGGCGAGAGTCAGGCAATGCGATGTATGCCCACCCGTGAATAAGTTACTATGCTCTTCAATCAGCGCGTGCAATAATACTCAGCCGCCTAAAGCGCCGCATGAAATCTGCGTGAGCGCGAGGGCGGGAAAAAGGCAACAAGGAGGGAAGCGATGGCTTTACTTGAAGGCCCAGTAGCCTATCAGAAGAGCGGGATGCCGGAGGAACACGGTAAGTGCTTTCAGGAAGTTGCAAACGACACGAAGTGCGTTCTATCCTCGCGCGCTGTGGGGAAATACGCCACCCGGCTTTTGCGAGAAGGGTATTCCACCAAGGGTTTCCACAATAAGGCTAAATCATGCAACTGGGGGCCGATGGCGGGCTTTGTACTGAGCGACCCAAGGTTTACCAAAAGGGGTGCTTCGCGCGACGACCGCGAGACGCAGCGCACGGACCTCTTCAAGGCATTCAAGCACGGCGCCCAAGAGATCCAGGTTTTCATCACCGAAGCGCGCCGTTTTGAGCTTATGAAGCTGACGGGAGGCGGGGGCGGCCCGTGCATCTATCCGGCTCCGAGCGACGTGCTGCCCGGCGACGATGATAACAAATATTATTTCGGCCCTTCGCCCAACGGCGAGCAGATGCTCTTCCTGTTGCGCCGCACATCGAACGCGCCGGGCGCTTTCGGCAAGCCGCTCTGGGGCGTTTTCTACGCTCTGGTCGAAAAAAGGCTTCCCTCGAAGCTCGGAATGCGAACGCGCGCCAAGGGAGATTATCTGCCCGTCACCGCGATGGTTGACCCCAACTGTTCGACGGCGACGCAGGGCACTTACAGGTCCGCTACCACCGGCGACTACGACCTGTTTGCCATTTTTCCTCGCATGTCGGCCTATAAGCCTTTTGGGATCGACAAGCGGCCAGTGCCCCAATCGGACCGGTTCAAAGTGCCGATCAGCCAGTACATCAAGCACGAAGACCCGGATATGGGCAATATCACCTTGCGCGCAAGGACCATTGTGGCCACATTAAACCGGCGTATCATTATGGAGGGCTACCAGGGCGGCAACGTGGTCCATCACAGCGACGAGGGCGGGCGGCCAGGCGTTGATGAAATTGACTCGTTCATCGGGTTTATCCCCGGCAAACAGGCGCCCTACTTCGTGGACGAAAAAGACGCGGACGGGTTTAAGGCGTTTGTCGCCATTTGTACGAAGCTCGGCTACCAGGCCGCGTTTAACCCTGGATGGCTGCGAAAGCTCAATGTGGGGTTTGGGACGGGGATCATGCGCACGCCCAAGGGGTCGTCTGAAGTTTGAACGCGCACGTCAATTCACAGCAGTGGTCATAGCAGCGGCGGGACGCCGCTACGGCACAACCCCGGCGCAGAGAGGAAAGGAGGCGTATCGTGGAAAAGAAGTGGGCCAGCAACCATATTCCTAAAGCGGGAGAGAAAGTTCTGTGCATCGCCACTTTTCTGCCCTTGCGGCGCTGGCGGGATGTGATCCCTTTTCTCAAGATGTCGGTTCGAATCGAGGCGCAGGCGCGCAAATCGCCGGGGCTTATCAGCTACGGCCTGAAGACGCGATTGCCTCGCAAGCAGTTCTGGACGCTTTCGGTGTGGGACGCGCGCGCCTCCGTGCGGGTGTTCGTGGAGTCGGAACCTCATGCCACGGCGGTTATCAAGTTTGAAAAATGGGGAGGCCCCGACGCGGCGTTTATCGATTGGGAATCATCCGACCCCAAGCCCACCTGGGCCACCGCGATTGACAAACTGAAGAAGCGTTAGGCGCCGATGGCGGAACCGCGCACAAGGCCAACCACGCCATGTTTGAGCCCCCTACGGGCATTGGTAGCCTTCTCTGAAACGCGATGCCGTGTCAGAGATGGCTGCCAGCTTCCGGCGCGCAGGATCCGGTGCGCAAAAAAGACGCTACCGGCTTCCGGCTGGCACCGCAATATGGGTTTCAGTAATGCAAGGATAGACGAGACCCGCAATGATCGCGCCAGCGATGGGCGCAACCCAGAAGAGCCAAACCTGATGGATGGCCCAGCCGCGTACGATGACGGCCGGTCCCAGGCTCCGGGCCGGGTTTACGGACGTATTGGTTACAGGAATGCTAATGAGATGAATCAGCGTAAGGCCCAAGCCGATGGCAAGCCCGGCGAATCCAGACGCTGCCAGCCTATCCGTAGCGCCCAGAATGATGATGACAAACATAAAGGTCATCACAATCTCGCAAATCAAGCACGCGGGAAGCGCATAACCGCCCGGCGAGTGGGCGCCGTATCCATCGGAAGCCAATCCGCCGGTGAGGCTGAACGTTGGAATCCCCGAAGCAATCACGTAGAGAATTGCCGCAGCGATGATGCCCCCAATCACCTGGGCGATGATGTAGGGTATGACTTCGCTCCATGGAAATCGCTTGGCGGTGGCCAGACCAACGGTCACCGCGGGGTTGATATGAGCGCCGGAGATGTGCCCAATCGCATAACACATGGTTAACTGCGCAAGACCAAAAGCCAACGCTACGCCGGCAAAGCCTATTCCCAGCCGAGGAAAGGCTGCCGCCAGCACTGCGGCTCCGCAGCCGCCAAGCACCAGCCAGAACGTACCCAAACATTCCGCGCCAAGTCGTTTTGTAAGTGGCATCCGAGTATCTCCTCTCGATGGGATAACGAAATCCTGGAACAGATGGTGCTCGGACTATATCCTGAGGGAAATCGCGAGTCAACGAGGCAGGTGCGCGCTTGGTTGCGCAGACTGTTGGGCGGCGAAGGACCTGCAGCCGCTATTCATTTGGCAAAAAAGGAATTAAGAAATTGCTTTAACGGTTCATCGACGAACTTATACTTCTCACTACTGAGAATCATCAGGTATGGCGCTTGAATCGCGGCTACGAGGACAAAAGGCAGCCAGACGAGCACAGCGGATCCCCAATATCGAAAGCCAACGAGAGCAGCTCCATATTCATAGAAGCCCAAACCTGTTAGCCAGAAAGCAGCACGGTAAGGAACCCAAGTAGCCCAGAAATCCGCTTCCTGAAGCCACTGTTTTGTATCCCACCCATCCGGATACACTTCCAGCGTGCTCAAAGTAATCTGCCCATAGAACCACGCAAGCCACGAGCGTTGCCTGTAAAACGTGCCGGCAGCGATGATGAAACTCACGGAGCCGACGAAGATGTAACCACGCTCGTAGTGCCAAAGTTGGTAGAAAAGGGTGCCTGACGCGCCGGCGCTTCCGACCCGGTCTAATGTTAGTGCAGGGACGAGAGCGCAAAAGGCCGACAGCACTCCCATAATTGTCATTTCTTTGTCGATGTAATCAAGGTAATTCTGAACGATCAGCGCCATTGTGCGGCCTCTCCACGGGTGGCAGGTAGCGCGCGGAATTTTGCCTTTAAAACCATGCGATACAGCTCCCGCCCCTTGACCCTGTCTTTTTACTTCTTTTTTTCTGCCGCCCAAAGGGCAGTCGAGAGCGCTCGCCCGCAGAACGGACAGTAATTGATGCCGATATACGAATAACCGCGCGCTGAGGCAGCCCGGATGAAATACTCGGTATCGATATCGTTCACAATTCGCCCGTCGTTAATCCGGTGCTTGGCGCCGTAAAATAAGACGCCGTCATCAACCCAATTGCGCAATTCGTCGCAACAAAACATCCCAAGTCCTCCTTGCCGGAATGAGCGGCATTCATAAGACGAACTAAGTTCGCGGCGTTCAATGCTGTAGCGGACTCTGACCGCCAATTTCTAAACAGTAAAGACCGACAGCCGATGCTTGTAGGGGCCGCTGCTACAGTATAGGATGATCTTGGATTTGTGTTTCCTATTTTACTGAATCTGCAAAATAAAAGACGGGATAAAGTAATTTACTTTCCGGGCGCGGGCCGGGGGCTTGAGTTTTCCCGCTTTTTCTGCCAACGTACGGGAAGGGAAGTCAGCCTTTAAATCCAGCGGATCGCGTTGACTTGGGTTTAAGCCAACCGATAGAATAAGAGTGTTTCGAAAGGAGAACACGGTAATGTCGCTTGAGGAGAAACCCGCTTCTTCGCCGGACGGGAATTTTGAACAACCTGGAAGCGACTCGGTCGAGGC
>DASZAA010000367.1:0-5275 GCA_035945615.1 Terriglobia bacterium | reverse complement strand
CTGGAAAGCAGGCTGGCAGGTGGTGTTCTATCCGGGGGCGAGAGCCATCCACGATCGCGGCAAAACCACCGCGCCGTATCCGGTGCACTTTGCGCTCGCCCAGCAGCGCTCCGTGCTCTATTACTGGAAAAAGCATCACGGTCCTTGGGACCAATTGGGCATCCGCACCATCATGCTGTTTCGTCACGTCACTCGGTACGCGGCTGGCGTGGCCAAAAGCATTGCGGACTCCCGCGCGGAGAAGGAAACCAAAGTGAGAAAAGCCGTCAGCGGCGCCTGCCTGCGTGAGCTCCTGGGCGGTCACGTCTTGACCAAGGCCTGAGAACCCGATGGCTATTTACACGCTACTCTCGCGCTTCGCTGAATATTACAGGCGGCATGGCTTCTCGGCGACGCTTCGCCGCCTGGGCCTCGCCGCAAGGCGGGCGCTTTTTTCCGGCCGCAGCGTCTTGTTCTATTGTGACCTGTCCGCACTGCGCGCCGGTCCAGCGAGGCTTCCGGACTTCCTCAAAGTCGAGCGCAAGCGAAGCGAGGCCGAAATCACCCCGGAAGATTTCACTACGATCACGAGCTTCTGGAACCCCAAATTGGCTCGCCGCAACCTCAAAGAGCGGTTCGCAAAGGGCGCGTCGCTGTGGCTGATTAGGTCTAGCGGCAGCTTGGCGGGCTATGGGTGGACACTCCGCGGCAAAACCATGGAACCTCATTATTTCCCGTTGGGGCCTGACGACGTCCAATTCCTGGATTTCCATGTCTTTCCCCAGTTCCGCGGTCGGGCAATGGATTGGATTCTGATTACCCAAATCCTCCGTGCATTGTCTGCCGAGGGCTTGGCACGCGCGTTCGGCGAGGCGGGGGAGTGGAACCGGGCATCGCTGGCGTCGTTTCGGATGTCCCCATTTAGCCCGCTGGGCTCGGCCAGAAAGAGTACAGTTCTCGGCCACACGATCGTGTTCTGGGATGAAAAACGCGATGCTACCGCGTCGACGCCGTTCCTGCAACCAGTAAATTCGCGCAGCGAACAAAAAAGCCGACAAGGGCTCTCAATGGCGCGGCAAGCGGGGAGATGGAATTGAAATGGTGGCTGGCTGGCGAGTTGCTCAAAAAGTTCCTGCAACATTCCCGAAGCCATCCACAGCCGACGAAAGGCGGGCATCCCAGTTTCCTTCAAGTGGTGGTCGCGCAAGGGGTTGCATGGGTGGGCGCGGGAATTCTCGGAATTATGTAGTTGACAGGCCCACGGACCGCGAGCTCAAGCTGGCAGTGCGATATGGTTGCCTTGGCGGCAATTCTAGCCTGGTCGAGATTGCCCTTTGATCCTGTTGGCAGCGTTGTGCTTCAGCGGAACACTAAAACAAACAAAGGGAATGCCATGAGTTCTCCTAAGGTTATTCTCGTAATCAGCATTGCTACATCATTTCTAATTCTCCCGGGTTTCCTGCAAGCAGATACGATTTACTCGTACACAAGCCCTGCGTATGATGAATGCAGGGGGACCTATTGCTCCGGAGGGCCGTACGCCTTGTCATTCACCTTCGATGTGGCTGCGGGGACTCCCTTGGATAACCTAACGCTATCCGGTGCCGGTTCAGATGTGACCACAGATGTCTCATGGTTTACTTTTACGGACGGCTCAGGCCTGAAGATCGACCAGGCCAATGCCGCGAGTTACAGCTTTCAAATCGGTACGGACACGTCGGGAGTGATGACGGCATGGTCAGTTTGGGCGGACGCCGTCATACCCGGGTCGCCAGTGCCTACGCTTGAGGACGTTGGATCAAACAGCTATACGACGGCGACGTACGTGGATTACTCTATGGTGGGTCCGGGCCCAGACGATGCCTCACAAAACCTGGGATACTGGGTACCCATGCCAGAGTCCGGCATATTGCTGGATTTGAGTGTGGAGTTGCTTGGCTTGGTGACGGCGGCACTTGCGCTTGGGCTCAAGCGTTCCCGCCATGCCCGAGATTCTGCTGGACAGGAAGGCAGCGAATAGCGGATACTTCACTGCTTGCGGTTTGTAAAAGCTGCTGTGGGATGGTCGAAGCGCGGCAGATGGTCTAAGGAGATTTTTTCATTGGCGACGCTTCGGTTGTGGCATCGGGCGTTTCTAGCGAATTGAGCATGAGAACTTGTTTGCGCGCGCGCATCGTCAGCCCAACGCCGGGGAGAATAAGGGCGGCCGCAATCGTCCACCCGCTGGTTCATGTCTAAGAGCAGGAGAACCAGAGGACTGTAGCAATAAAGGCAGCGGTTTGGTAACACTTTGTGAAGTAAGGAGATACGTCTATGAGTTGAGTTGTGGTACAGCACGCTTGCGGGGAGGGCACCGTTGACTGTTAATCGATTGCTAATATATTATTAGTAATCGACCGATTAATATACAACGGAGGTCTTCCTTATGCGCTCGGCAAAACTTTGGATGGTCATGGTCGTTCTTCTGGCGTCACCGCTTGCTCTTTTCGGCGCAGGCGGCACCTGCCCGTCGGGAGCGAATTATCTCAGCCTCAGTAATCCCACGGGTCCGTTGGTAACGCTATCAAGTTTTGGTGTAACTTCCTGCTATTTCATCGCCGCGAGCGGCTCCGATTCGAACAACGGAACAAGCGAATCAACCCCGTGGTTGCACGCTCCTGGAATGGCGGCCTGTACTGCAGCGTGTGCGAGCGTGACGCCCGCTGCCGGCGAAGGCTTTATCTTTCGCGGCGGCGACACTTGGCACTTTGGCAATAGCTCGGCCTCCCCGTACACAGGCGGCGGGTGGGAATGGTTCACATGGAGTGGCACGTCAAGCAATTACATCTACATCGGTGTCGATCCATCCTGGTATTCAGGCTCCTCGTGGGCGCGGCCCATCCTAAACGCAGACAATCCTTTGAGTACCAGTCCTGTTGCAAGTTGTGCCTACCAAGTCGCGCATAATCCAATCGACTCCCAAGGACCGACGAATATCGTCGTTGACCTGAACTTCCTTCAGTATCTTATCTTTGATGATTTTGAAATGACTGGACTCTGCTGGAACACAAACGATAACGCGGGTGGCACAGGAGGAGCATATGTTAAGTATTCAGGAAGTACTGCTGGGATTGGAAACGTCAGCTATATAGAGAACAATTATCTCCACGGTTGGACTCACACTACGGCAGGGGGGCAAGCGGGGGCGAATGGATTTATCGGCTACAGTCAGAATACGGGCCAAATCGTGCGGTTTAATGTCGTCGATGGCTCAGATTCCGACACGATTAGCCTTGCCCCGCTGGGAGAAAACAGCGATGGATGGGACATTGAATACAACGTGTTTCGCTACTTCGGCGGGGCGGGTGATATCTTCCAAAAGACCCACCTTATTCACGACAACCTCTTTGAATACATGGCTCAGAATACAGATGGGTCAACGCACTCAGACATAGCATTCGCTTTCGGTGAGTATGCAGGTGGATCAAGTTCGCCAAATCTTTTCTATAACAATATCTTTCGCAACGTGGGGCCAGGATTTAATGGAACCGCCCAATTTGCTGGCTATGGCCTTACTCCGGATACCCCTGTCGGTCAGACCGATTACATATTCAACAACGTTTCCCACGACGAGAATACAGGCGGCAGCAGCAATTGGGGCGCAATCTGCGATAACGGGGCAGCCCCGTGCGGGTCTATCGTTCTATTCAACAACACGCAGGAGGCTGGTCTGCCTGGAGTGACTGGTTACATCTGGGGCAGTAGCCAGTCTATGGGACTGACAACTTCTGTAAACAATCACTGGATCACGAACAACGGAACAGGTACGTCCGCTGCCTTTGATTGGACTGGTGGCAGTTCGGTTACCGAGAGCACTTCGGTCTATCAAACCCTAAGTACCGCCAACGGCCAGGGCTACACTTCGGCCAGCGATTTTTCCCCGACTTCCTCATCCGGCGCAACCGTTACCGCCAGCGGCACGAATGAGACCACAGGCTACTGCGCCGACAGCGTGCTGCACAATACCGCAGCGGAGGCGGCATGCAAAGAGGGGATAACGGGGGTTTCCTACAACCAGACGAACCATACCGTCGTCTACCCGGCTTTCCCTGCGACCCCGCGGCCGGCTACCGGCGCATGGGAGGTTGGCGCGTACCAATTTGGCGGCGCGAGCGCCGTGAATCCGCCAACGAGTCTTACCGCCACGCCCCATTAATCGTCGCAGATTGAATCTGAACGTCGGCGCTGCGAAGGGGGGGCACGCAGCGCCAGTCGCCCCTTCGGACAGGGCGCCTCGTCAATTAAGAATTCACGCACCATAATACCCATCATCTTGGCGGTTGCGGTGAATAACCGGGAGCTTTTTGAAAGCAGTTTTCCCGCGTCGCCCTATTTCTGTGCAGGCAACGGTCACCAGGTTCTGGCTTAGGAGGGCTTCGCTTCCGCCACCAGGACTTGTAGCGATGCCATCGAGAAGAGCGCCAGCGGATCTCATCGTCTTCTGCCACCAGCATATCTTCCGTGTTCCAGGCCTACTGCAAGCACATTAAGCGGACCTGAAGAAAATACTTGCCCATTCAAGCCAGCTCCGTTCGGATCACGCGGTTCAACTGACCTCTTTATCGCCTGCGCCTCGGACAGCTTTATCTTTGTCGCGTCCGCTACGGTGAAATTGGCGGAACGCGCGTGCCCAACCCGCAAGTGCTCTTGGTGGAGTCAGCCCCAAAGCAGCTGGCGAGGCCACGCAAGGCCGAGAGAAGCGGCGCAGGGTTAGGTTACCCTAACTATGGAGCCAGCCCACATACGTTTTGGCGGCGGCGCAGCGGAAACCATGCTCTCGCCGCAAGCCGCGGTGCTGATGCTGATCGGGATCGCGCTGATCCTGCTTCTTCCGCGCCGTAAAGTCATAGCTGCGTTCCTTCCGCTCTGTCTTTGCATCCCGCTCGGGAACGTGCTAGTACTCGGCGGCGTTCACTTCACCGTACTACGGATTCTCATCATTGCTGGGCTGGTCCGGACCGTCATTGACCGCGGGTCCTCACGAGAAGGTAGGTTCTCCGGCGGGTTCAATCGCATAGACTGGGTGGTGGCCCTCTGGACAGTTGCGGCACTCGTCACCTTTTCACTCCAATGGATGAATTCCCAATCGCTGATCTGGAGCCTGGGTGTTTTGCTGGACACGCTCGGCGGCTACCTTGCCCTGAGATTCCTGATCCCCGACGGCGAAACCATCCGGCTAGCCGTCAAAGTGCTGGCCCTGTTCTGCGTCATCCAGGGCGCGGAGATGGTCAGCGAGCAGATTATTCACCAGAATTTA
>DASZAA010000366.1:0-3041 GCA_035945615.1 Terriglobia bacterium | reverse complement strand
GACCGGCAGCCGCTGAAACATCCACACCCAGTTTCAGAGTTTGCTGCATAATTTTCCCTGCGGTGTCGTCGCTCATCACGATAAAAACAATATCCGCGGCCTCGCCCCCGAGCTGCAGTCCGTAGCTACCACCCTTTAGCTTGATCATGGAAGGCGCTCCCCAAGGCCCATCGCCATTCCGGCGGCAAACGAGAGCGCCGAGTCCATAATTCCCGCCCACAAAAAAGGCCACTTTCTTCTCTGAAGGAACGATGCCCACGCAGACCGCGCGGTTCAGCAAGTCCGTGGGAATCCCGTTATCCGGCGCCTGCATAATGGCGGACAAAGCCAGAGCGGCGTTTTCAAGGCGGCGATCCTGCTTTGTTTGCGCGCGCAAAGCAACCGCAAACCCAAGCGAGCCGGCAAGCATCGAGGCGATTATCCAATTCTTCATCCCGGAATCCTTTCAAGAAAGCTGTTGTCTAGCAACCAGCGATTCTGCGTCATTTACGATGATCTTTCTACTACGTACTTCTTGTGGACTTCGGTCGCTTGGAGCTTTTCTTTGCTTCAATTATTTCCGCGATTACTGCGCCATTGGCGTGTTCAACATCGCGCGCGCCGATAACCAGCGTCACTTTCCCCTGTTTAGCTCGCTCCGCAAGCAGTTGCAGCAGCCTATTTGCAGGAGGCTTTGCAAGTTCGGCCCGATACCGTTTTCTGAATTCTGGCCATTTTCCAATTTCATGCCCGTACCATTGACGAAGTTCCGGCGAAGGCGCAATCTCCTTCATCCACTCATCGATTTTAAGCTTCTCCTTGGTCACGCCGCGAGGCCAGAGACGATCGACCAAAACGCGGAAGCCGTCTCCGGGTTCAGCCTTATCGTAAGCGCGTTTCACCGATACAATCATAATTTATCCCTCTTTCACGCAGCTTAAAATTACATATTATAGCTACACAAGCCAGCGCGGCGGCAACCTCCGGCTGGCGGCCTTTCGGCGTTCAGAATGTCACTACAAAGAGAATGGTCACTATAATAGGTAATCCTCAAGAGTAGGATAGGAGTTTACGCGGCTGCGCTGCGTTGCAGGACCGCATCGCCCGCTTCTTTAACGGCAGCCTTTCGCGTTTCACGGCCGGAGGCCATAGGCTTTCGCTAGAGCTCCTGAAACCGGCCGTTATTTTTCGGAGGAAACTCTGTCCCTTCACAACATCCCGCTTCCGACGATCCACTGGCTGCCGGTAGGCATCTTCCTCGTAACTTATCTCCTGATTGCGGTGGAGAGCAACCGCGGAGGCTATCTCGACCGCACAGCCGCGTCGTTCTGCGGCGCGGTGGCGATGGTCATCGCAGGGGAGCTCACTCTACCCGCTGCATATCAGTCGATTGACTGGAACACAATCATCTTTCTTCTCGGGATCATGATCTTGGTGGCCCATTTCCGCGTCTCAGGATTTTTTGACTGGGTTGCCGTTCGCATCTCAACGTTCGCTCGAACGCCCTTTCAGCTTCTGGCTCTGCTGGTGTTCACCACGGGCATTCTTGCCGCCTTCTTTGTCAACGATACGATCTGCCTGATGTTTACCCCAATCGTCCTTGTCATTACCGAGCGGCTGGAACTACCCCCTGCGCCCTATGTCATTGCTCTGGCCACTTCCGCCAACATCGGCTCCGCCATGTCAGTGACAGGGAATCCACAGAACGCCCTCATTGGCATTTCCGCTCATTTCTCTTTCCTCGGATTCCTGGCCCATCTCGCTCCGGTCTCTCTTGCAGGGCTTGCTATCAATCTCCTTTTGCTGACTCTTATTTTCAGGAAACAGCTTCCCCGCAAACCCTTGCAATCCAGCAGTATTACTGCTCAAGCGGAAGAAAGGGTGCGCATCAACAAACCTTTGCTGATCAAATGCGCCGCGGCAGCATCTCTCGTAGTCGTTCTCTGGATTTTCGGATTTTCCTTTCCGCTGGTCGCTGCGTCCACCGGCGCGCTCATTTTAGTGATCGGGCGCGTCAAATCCGAGTCCATTCATAAAAACATCGATTGGACCCTACTGCTTTTCTTCGCCTCGCTCTTCGTAGTGGTTCAAGGTCTCGAGGCGTCCGGCGCGCTTACTTACGTGGTGAAGCAGCTTCAAGCCGGGCTTGAGGGCGGAACACTTGCCCGGCTTTTCGGCTTGAGCGGCGCCATGGTCGTGCTTTCAAACCTGGTGAGCAACGTGCCCGCGGTTCTGATTTTCCGCCCGATCGTCACCACGCTCTCACACCGGCACTTCGACTGGCTAGTGCTCGCCAGCGCGAGCACGCTGGCAGGCAACTGCACGCCTTTCAGTTCCGTCGCCAATCTAATTGTCCTTCAAGAGGCGAACCAAAAAGCTCATATTTCGTTCTGGGAATTCAGCCGTTTTGGAATTCTGACGACTATCTTCACTGTGCTCACAGGGATCGGCATTCTTGCCCTGGAGCAGTACCTGTTCCCTGGTCTCTAACTAAGGCTGCGCCGCTGGATGGCTGATTTGCGGATGAATTTCTGGATTGCCTGCCGAGGGATTGACGAAGTGAACTGGAAAAAGCTGGAGGCGCGGGTGAGAATCGAACTCACGCATAAAGGTTTTGCAGACCTCTCCCTTACCACTTGGGTACCGCGCCCGGCGATGAGATGTCTGAAGAGACCCGGATAATGGAGCGGGAAACGGGATTCGAACCCGCGACTTCGACCTTGGCAAGGTCGCACTCTACCACTGAGTTATTCCCGCCCGCAAGACGACCGGCTAAGCCCAGAAAAATTATAAGAACCGGCTTTTGTGATTGTCAAGCTCGCCTAAAGGGCAGCCCGTGCGGAGCGATGCGGACCCGCTACTCGCTCTTTTCCTGATCATCCGGTGGAGGAGCACCTGTGGAAGCCTGCGCCTCTTCTGCGGCCTTGCGCCGGCGTTCAATGCGCTTGGCGCGTTCTTCGGCGCGCTTGGCGAGCACTTCGGTCCCTAAAAGCTCAAGCACCGCTGTGTCTGCGCCATCGCCTTTCCGCCAGCCGGTATGAACGATGCGGGTATAGCCGCCG